>SLHU01000146.1 GCA_007135995.1 Clostridiales bacterium
ACGTCGGGATCTCCTGCGGGGCTGAAGTGGTCATGATTCCCGAAGTAGAACACGATTTTCAAAAGGATGTTATAAAACCCTTGCTGGAAGCCAGAAATCGCGGCAAAAAACACTATATCGTCATTGTTGCTGAAGGCTGTTCGCATGCCACTGAAGTCGCAGAGCACATTGAGGAGATTACCGGCATAGAGGCAAGACCGACCATTCTCGGACATCTGCAGCGTGGCGGCAGCCCGACAGTCCGTGACCGCTATATGGCCAGCATGATGGGTCTGCATGCGGTTGACTGCATCCGCCAGAACAGGCTGAACCGAATCGTTGCTTATAAAGATGGTCATCTGCTGGATGTTGACCTGATGGAAGCGATGGATATGACAAAAACAATCGACCCTGATGAAGTCAATAAGGCAAGAATCCTCTCAACTTAAGCCGCCGGACCATGCACGATCAGCTTTCCCGGCCGTCAACAGACGCTAAACTTGAAAAATGATTGAGTCGGGCTGATTTTGCTGATATAATCTTTCTCATGAGATTGCGGTTTGAGCTTACAGTGCCTAATATTCTGACGATGATTCGATTTTTAGCCATTCCTGTTCTCGCTTACCTTATTGATGCGGGTGATGCGTACAACACAATGGCTTTTATTTTGTTTCTCGCGATTTGGGTGACCGATGTACTTGATGGTTATATAGCACGCCGGTTTAATCAGGCAACTGAGTTCGGCAAGCTGTTTGACCCGCTGGTTGACAAGCTTTTTCAGCTTACAACCGCTGTGATGATGTATGTTGCAGGTCGCCTGCCGTTATGGGTCCCTCTTTTCATTCTGATCAAGGAACTGCTGATGATCATTGGCAGTGCCCTGCTGTTTCGCAAGACAAAACTGGTTGTTTACGCGAAATGGTACGGAAAAGTGTCTACCGTTTTGTTTGTTGCCGCTTTTGCCTCACTGTTTTTCCTGCCGCGTGACCAGACGCAGCTGGCCTCTTATATCTTTATTATTCCGGTCGCCTGGTCACTTTACGCATATGTCCGCTATGGAAAGTGCATATTACCGCTTATAAAAAAGAAAATACAAGCAGATGATGACCTGTCAGATTCGAGTCAAGATGAAGACCCTGCAGAACCGCCTGAGGGCTGACACCCTTGATATCAATATAATTGCCGGATCTGGCAGCGTTAAGACATCTGACAGGGAAGGTTAACTGAATGGATCAACGATCACTTCGCATATTAGAATATGATAAAATCGTCAGCTGGCTGGCTGAAAAGGCACAGACAGAACCTGGCCGGCAGCTTTGCCGGTCACTGATGCCTTCGGAACAGCTCGATGTGGCATCAGCAGCACAGCAGGACACAGACGATGCTGTGAAATGGCTGCTGACCAAAGGCGCGCTGCCGCTCTACGGCATCAGTGATATCGCGCAGCCTGTTGAACGAAGCCAGAACGGCGTGCTCCTCAATTGCGGCCAGCTGATGCGTGTAGGCCAGTTTTTGCGTGCTGTTTCAAGGCTCAGAAGGCAGTTTCCGTCAGATGAAACACCACAGACGGCCGTGCAGAAAGCACTGGCCGCGCTGCTGCCGCAAAAAAATCTGGAAAAGCGGCTGGATGAAGCGATTGCCGGAGAAGACGAGCTGCATGACACCGCAAGCATCGAACTGGCTTCAATCAGGAAAAAAATCAGAAATGCACAGGCAGACGTGAAAGAGAGCCTTAACCGGCTGGTAAAATCACATGCGAGGCTGCTTCAGGACCAGCTGGTGACCCTTCGCGGCAACCGTTATGTTGTGCCCCTGAAAGCAGAGCATCGCGGTGATCTGCCTGGCATTGTCCATGACACGTCAGCCAGCGGCGCGACTTTGTTTGTTGAACCCCTGCCGGTTGTTGAGCTGAATAACCGGATACGCGAGATGTACGGGCTGGAGCGTGAGGAAATCGAGCGGATTTTACAGGTTTTGTCAGCGCAGGTGGCCGAGGTGGCTGAGCCTATACTTGAAAACCTTATGATCACAGCCAGGCTGGACTTTCTGATGGCAAAAGGGCAGCTGGCACTGGATATGAAAGCGATGCCCCCAAAGATGAACCAGGAAGGGCGGATCAGGCTCAAAGCCGCCCGGCATCCTTTAATCGAGGCAGATGTCGTTGTTCCGATTAATTTTGAACTGGGTGATGTGTTTCAGACTTTAGTGATCACAGGGCCCAATACAGGCGGCAAAACTGTGTCGCTGAAAACCTGCGGTCTCTTATGCCTGATGGGCATGGCCGGTCTTCAGATCCCCGCTCAGGAGGGGTCTGAAATTTCTGTGTTCAACCAGGTTCTGGCCGATATTGGCGATGAGCAAAGTATTGAGCAGAGTTTGAGCACATTCTCATCTCATATGCGCAATATTGTCCAGATCACATCAGAAGCCGATCACGGCATGCTGGTGCTGGTGGATGAACTGGGATCCGGCACCGATCCTTCTGAAGGCGCTGCCCTTGCAATGGCTGTTCTGGATCATCTGCGCCGGCGCGGCTGCCGGACAGTTGCCACAACGCATTATCAGGAACTGAAAGCCTATGCGCTGCGTACAGAGGGTGTTGAAAATGCCTGCTGCGAATTTGACACGGAAACGCTCAGACCGACTTACCGCCTGCTGATCGGTATTCCGGGTGTCAGTAACGCATTTGTTATTTCAAAACGGCTGGGACTTCATCCTGATATTATTGACCAGGCCAGACAGCTGCTTTCTGAGGAAGGGATCCGTTTTGAAGAATTAATCGCCTCAGTAGAGCAGCAAAGCAGAGAGTCAGAAAAAATCAGGCAGGAGATTGAGCTGCTCAGAGCCGAAGCCAGACAGGAAAAAGAAACGCTTGAAAAAGCGCGAAAAGAGCTGAGCCAGCAGAAAAAGAAAATACTGCAGCAGGCCAGAGAAGAAACACGCGAAATGTATCAGCAGGCATTCAGTGAAGTTGAATCCATGATGGATCAGATACGTGAGAAAATTCACTTCGACCAGCTGCATGAGAGCGAACGGATGGCTGACCAGATGCGCCATCAGATTCGGGAAGGCCTGAATCAGGTGGAAGGTGCCATCGGACGTGAAACACTGCGTTCTTCAGGCAAAAAAATCGCACCTGACCAGATCGTGGCCGGTATGCTCGTGACAGCACCGCAGCTGGGTCTGACAGGTAAAGTGGCAGAAGGTCCTGATAACCGGGGAAACTGCCAGATCCAAACAGATGACGGGATGAAAATCAGTGTGCCGGCTGCGGCACTGCAGGCTGTAGGAAAAGGGCCGCAGCAGCAAAGATCTTCGTCAGGACGTGACGCGAAAGGCGGCAGGCGATCGGCCGGCTCGGTATCCGTTCGTTCGCAAAAACGCATGAATGCTTCAACTGAAATCAAACTGCTGGGGCAGACTGTTGAGGAAGCACTGTCCAATATGGACCGGTTTATTGATGACGCTGTATTGGCCGGCATTGCCAGTATCCGCATCGTTCACGGCAAGGGGACCGGTGCGCTTCGCAGCGCTGTTCACCAGCAGCTCAGACGAGACAGCCGGGTGAAATCATTCCGTCTGGGTGCGTTTGGCGAGGGCGACAGCGGTGTGACACTGGCTGAACTGCAATAATAACTTCTGGCGAGCATGCGTCATCGCGGCCGCGCCGGCCAGCCGAAGCGGCTGCAGCAGTCCATCACCGGCCAGCCGAAGCAGATGCAGCGGGGCGGTGCCTGCCGGAACACAGGTGATTCTTATTAGCCAGTTACAAACATACAGTTGCCTGTTATCTGAACATTGTGTATCCTTAATGATACAGGCCTCTCTGCAAGTCTGTAAGGGCATAAGGAAGGCAAAGGATGATCACAGGCAGCCGATTGTAAGGGCTGATGACACTTTTTCAAATATGTCATCAGCGATGAAGTGCGTCCGGCAAAACCACTATCAAACATGATTGTATTCAGGAGGAACATATGATGCAACTATCACCACGACAAATCCACCTTGATTTTCATACTTCAGAGTATATTCCCGGCATTGGCAGCCAGTTTGATGCGGCTGAATTTGCCCGGATGGCCAAAGACGCCTCAATCAGCTCAATGACGGTGTTCGCGCGCGGTCATCATGGCTGGCTGTATTATAACTCCAGGCGTTTCCCGGAGCTGATGCATCCGCATCTTGAGAAGAAAAACCTGCTGCTTGAGCAAGTCGATGCACTTCACGAGCAGGGAATCAACGCGCCCATTTATATAACCGTTCAATGGGACTATCATTCGGCCACAACCCGCCCTGAATGGCTGATCCGCAAACAGGACGGCTCCCATGAGGGACAGTCCTTTACAGAGCCTGGTTTTTATCAGTCGCTTTGTGTCAATACCGGCTACAGGGATTTCCTCAAGGAAATGACAGCAGAGATTTGTGACGAGCTCAGAGGAAAGCTGGACGGTGTGTTTTTTGATATCGTCGGTATTCGTCCCTGCTGGTGTGCTTCCTGCCGCGCTGATATGAAAAAGGCCGGTATTAACATGAAAGACGAAGCAGAAGTCCGCCGTTTCGCCAAGCAGACCATTGATGGGTTTAAAGCAGATATGACACAGCT
>SLHU01000248.1 GCA_007135995.1 Clostridiales bacterium
AGCCTGTTTTTGAGCTTTTTCAATTCACCCATTGGGTGAAATTTCATCCATTGGGTGAAAAATGAATTTCAAAGAAACCCTTATGTTTGCTGGCCTAGATGGGGTTTTCCCTTGAGTTGACGTAGAATCTATATATAATAATATAAATCGTTCTTTAATACTCCTTAAATATTTCTTTATTTTTCGCTGATTAAGATCATCTATAGTAATTTTCAGTGCTGCACCAGCTTAGTAAATCGTCATGCTGCTTATGTTTACGAGGATATTTGCTGTGAGTCCATGTGGCAGATGAATGCTGACAATGCATGGGATTTTCGTTTTGACCCGGTGTTTTTCGTCATGATTCTTATCTGCCATACTTCAGGAACGTCTTAACAGCGTAATTCTGCCATTTATCTTCGAATCCGATTGACGCATTATCGGTGTAACGGTTCTTTAAATCTAATCAAAGGCTAAAACACTTCAGCTGGGATTTTCAAAATCCAGCCGTACATCAATAAATTCATTTCTTCTAAATGATAAGGCATCATGAAAGTCGCTCAGGAAGTAATCATCATCCTTGAATGCATCCAGATCCAGGTCGATTCTGAAAATCTCATTATCCGCGTCATATTCAAAGATATCTGCGTGCGTTTTTGATAAAAATTTTATCGGATTAGTTCGTGCCAGTTTAAAATAATCATCCAGTGACCATTCCTCAAAATTCCTTCGGCTTTTCTTATTTTTCAGATCAATTGCATTTCGCTTGTTTTGGTAAAAGTGCTGAAAGGACAGGGCAATATCTTCACGGGTTGCTTCGGTTCTGAACATGCCGTCGCGAAAAAACGCCAGTATGCAAGGGATTTTATAGAGAGCTGTCATACTTGTTGTTTCAATCGTATTGATCAAATAATGCGCATTCGAGTTAAGGTAGCGGCCTGGCACATCATCCGGACTGACTGTACTGATAAAGGAATTATAGTCTCTGAACGGATTGAATTTAGTGTTTGATTTTATTTCCAGATAGTTTCCAGTCTCCAGAAAGTTATAAAACTCAACCCGGGACGGTTTAGATTGCATGTCATTCATGCATTCAGCGAAAAGTGATTTTATTTTGTCCTGAAGACGTATTTTCCCCTGCATAACACGTGTCAGGATATCAATCACCTGCAAGTCAAAATTGATACTGCAGTTAATGGGTAAAGTCTGTGGATCAATGAGATCTGCCCGGATTGGCGTCTTCCCTGATTTTTCCAGCTGGCGGCTGAGAAGAAATGGAATCAGATCAACTTTTTTGTAGTTGCCAATGAAATCAAGAACTTTCAGGTTGCGCTTGCCATCTGCCAGACGCAGACCACGGCCAAGCTGCTGTAAAAAAACAGTTGCAGATTCGGTCGGGCGTAAAAACAACAGCAAATCAACCCGGGGAATATCAACGCCTTCATTTAGCATATCAACTGAGAAAATGATTTCGAGTTCACCCTTCATGAGCTGATTGACTGCCATGTTTCTCTCCATATGATGCATGGAGCTGCTGTCGCTGTGAACACAGGCACTGCGTGTGCCATGCTCATTAAAATAGGAGGCCATATAATCAGCGTGCTTGATCGTCGAACAAAAAGCCAGCGTACGGGTGCATTTGTGAGCCTGGTAGTGTTTATAAATCAGGTCAGCGCGCGACGCCACCGACAAAGCCGACTCCAGTTCTTTTTCCGCGTATTTGCCGTTCAGATAGGTTATATTTCCGTAATCAACGGTATAATCGTATATTCCCATATAATTGAAAGGACAAAGCCAGCCACGGTTGATTGCAGAAAACAGATCTGCTTCGTAAACCATGTTGAAATCACAGATTTCAAAGATGTTCTTTTTGTCCATCCGATGAGGCGTCGCCGTCAGGCCAAGTAAAAAATCCGGCTTGAAATAGCTGAGGATCTTCTGGTAGCTTCTGGCACTGGCATGATGAAATTCATCAATAATTACATATTTGAAAAAATGTTTCCCGAGTTTTTCAAGATGCGCCTGACGCGACAATGACTGTACAGATGCAAAAAGCACGGGTTTATCGATTTCGCGGTAATTCGCATAAAACCGGCCTAAGTCATCAGGGTTTCGCACTCTGGCAAACGCATGATAACTCTGATTCAGGATTTCTTCTCGATGCGCTACGAATAAGACGGTCCGGGAGATCCTGGCATCAAGAGCAGCAAGGTAGGTTTTACCGACACCGGTTGCCGCTACAACAATCGCTTTATCATTTCCAGCCTCACGCGTTGCCTTTAGCTCAAGCAGCGCTTCTGTCTGAGCATGGTTGGGATTAATATAATCTGATAAATATAAAACATCATCATGATCTGTTTTGTTTTTCTGGTGCTTTATAAAGTGACGATTTACATCCGAATGAATGGCGCGTTTATCGGTAGAAACATAATTTTTGCGATAGTCAACGATTTCTTCATGATCAAGCGGGTATGCTTCATTGTTATATAGTCGCTCAAATGTTTCAGCAAATATTTGATAACTAGATGAATCAATATCACCGTCAATCTTATAATTCCATTCAACACCTCTTGTCAAGGCCGTTTCCGACAGATTTGAGCTGCCGACAAACACATGGTCTGCTTTATGGCGGTACTTGAAAAAATACGCTTTCGGATGAAAGCTCGGCGATGGTCCATTATAAAGCCGCACACTGCCTGGCTGCAGCAAGCTGTATAAAGCAAGC
Source organism: Clostridiales bacterium (assembly GCA_007135995.1). Lineage (GTDB taxonomy): Bacteria > Bacillota > Clostridia > Saccharofermentanales > UBA5734 > SLHU01. The sequence continues at coordinate 2,705 of SLHU01000248.1, forward strand.
AGCGCAGCTGGATCAGTAATGTTCATGTAGGTGCTCGTCAGGATACGCACTGGTATATGTCTGGCTTTTGCCTGAACCAGCAGCGGCTCTATGCTTCGAAACCCGGATAGCTTTATAAACGAGACAATCATGTCAATGCCGCGGCAATCGTCATCAATCGGTGACAAGTGCTGGATTAAATGACTGGTAACAGCTTTAAACTCCATATTTCTCCCTGCATCTGCAACATCGTCACGACCAGAAAATCTTTTTATTTCTGACCAATGGCACTGATCCATTTTTCATCTTCTCGGCCAGGTCTGACATCTCTTGTTTCGATAAACTCGATATGGGTGAAGCAATCAATCTTCGATAAGAATACTGCAAGCTGCTGCTTCGTAAAACATGTAAAGCTACGTCCATCAGCAAAGTAATCATCTTTTTTTTGTTTGAATGACATAAGAAAAACACCACATGGCTTAAGCATATCGGTGTACTTGATGATGATATCAGCCAAACCTGCACGATCAACATGAATCAGCGACGCACAGGCCCAGATGCCATCATAAAGTATATCGCTTTGATAATCTTCAAATGTTACGTGCAAAACACGTTCACCGAGCAGCGGCTGACAATGCCTGACCATCTCAATCGAGGCGTCAATTGCGTATACATCATAGTGTTTATGCTTAAAAAACAAACTGTCCCGACCCGATCCACAGCCTAGATCAAGAATACGGCCACCCTTTGCAACGTGCTTAATAAATATGTTTTGCAAAATAGACATATCCGCAGATTTCGTGTTGCGTATAAACTGTTCCGCGTTCTTATTGTAGTAGCTAATATTATCTGAAACCAAATGATATACCTCAACTGAAACTGATAACACCAGTTTAATCGTATTAACTGTTGAAGACAACCATATTGGAACAGAATAATTATTGTCTGCCAGAGCATCTGCTTTTGAATTCCCGGAAACAGTTATTGATGCGTTCGCAGTGATGAATCCTGGGCTGTTGCGACAGCAATCGGCAAAAAGGAATTCTCGCAAAAAAGGCAAAGTGAAACTCTGCGGTTCTTGTATGGATGCGCGTGGATTAAACCAGGAAATGATGGTTAAAAAAGCTGAGCGCAGTACAATGGAAGAGTTGGCGGAGCTGACAGCCAATGCGGATCAGGTCATGGTTTTTTAGATTGATGTAAGCCGCTTGACGGCTCCGGTGCATGATCAGCACCCATAATGGGAATGAGCATGATCAAAATACTGGTTGGAGTCTATGTGTCTGACTGCAAAAATCATGAACTGGGCATTGAGGCGAAAACCGTTATAGAAAATGCAAGCGAAAAAGTTGCAGCCTTTTTGGGAAGTACACCACATGAAATAGTATTTACCAGCGGCGGCAGTGAGTCTAATAATACTGTGATTAAGGGTGTTGCTCATACGTATAAAAACAAGGGCAGTCACATGATCACTTCGAACATTGAACACCCGGCAATCATTAATCCATGTAAGTATTTAGAAAGCATCGGTTATAAAATCAGTTATGTTCCAGTCGACCAGTACGGGATGGTCAATCCTGCAGATGTAGAAAGCGTGATGACGGATCGAACAGTTTTGGTAACGATCATGCATTCAAACAATGAGACAGGCACCATCCAGCCCATAGAGGAAATTTCAAAAATTTGCCGGGCGCATCATGTTTTACTGCATACAGATGCATCGCAGTCTGTTGGCAAAGTGCCGATTGATGTGAATGAACATCGTGCGCGTTCGTGAAACAATCGCTGAAACTGGCTTGGAGGATCGGCCTTTGGCGGCACATCAGGGCGGCGTCATCGCCTTCCCTGCGATCTTTCCAGGCATATAGCGGATGACAATATATTCGCCCTTAACCT
>SLHU01000048.1 GCA_007135995.1 Clostridiales bacterium
ATGTTTGACGACATGGATCTTCCCCCAGTTGAAGAGCGGCTGCCGCTTGAACCCAAAATAGTCAATGAAATGCCTCCTGAACTGCTCGATTTTGAAATCGGCCAGTACGGCGGTGTGATCAGAACGGTTACCTCAGCTGTCAACTGGGATGCTGATGTATTTGTCATGAATAATGAGCCGCTGCTTAATACCCCCGGCATACTTGGTGAAGAAGTCACAGGTAATGTCCTTAAGGGTTATGAAATCAGCGCTGATGAGACAGAGTTTACATTCTACCTGCGTGAAGGCCTGAAATGGTCAGACGGTGTGCCCGTGACTATGGAAGATTTCCGATTCACCATTGAGGATGTTTTGTTCAATGAAGAGATTACCCCGATATTCCCGGCTTATCTGAGAGCTGGCGGTACTTCTGAAGGCAATCCTTTTGAATTTTCCATCGTAGACGACTGGACATTCAGACTCACTTTCGATGAACCTTACGGCGGCCTTTTGATTCGCCTGGCGATTCAGGGATGGAGAGGCTACAGTGAGCTGCTGAAACCGTCACATTATCTCAAGCAGTATCATAAAGATTATGTTGATGCGGATGAGTTTGCCGCACTGCTGGAAGAAGAAGATATTGAAGAAGACCTGTGGTTTACATTGTACCAGGATAAAGACATCACCAACTGGCGCCTGACTCAGGAGCAAGCGATTGGATTCCCTGTTCTTTATCCCTGGATGTATGTCGAATCGACTGATACGGTTGGTACCTTTGAGCGTAATCCGTATTACTTTAAAGTTGATCCTGCAGGACAACAGCTGCCGTATATCTGCAGAATTCAAAGCGAACTGGTTCAGGATATTGAAATGATTTCCGTGAAAGTCCTTGCTGGTGAAGCTGACTTCGTTCGTGAGTCTGCTGCGCTGGTCAATATGCCGCTTTACAGAGAAAATGAAGAAGCGGGCGGTTTCAAAGCACTCCTTAACTACATGCATGTTAACCCAACGGATATTTTCTTTAACCTGAGCTATGATGATGATGACTGGCGCGAAGTGGTACAGGATATTCGTTTCCGCAGAGCAATCAGCATGGCGATTGACCGTGATGAAATTATCGACTCTATTTACTACGGATTTGCAGAGCCCGGCGCAATTCAGGATCCGACATTTGATCTTGACGCTGCCAACGCACTGCTTGATGAAATGGGCATGGAAATTGGTTCTGACGGATATCGCCGTGCTCCAAGCGGCAATGCCTTCTCAATTCTGATGGAACTGGGCGCGCAGGCTCCTGATATTGTACCGCTGGGCGAACTGCTGGTTGAGCAGTGGGGCGAGCTTAGCCTCAACGTTGATATGAGACGTATTGAGCAATCACTCTGGGGTACAAAAAATGCCGCCAATGAACTGCAGTGCACGATCATCTGGACACATGTACCGCTGTGGTATATGGGAGACTGGGGTCTGGGTGCGTGGGCACCAAGCTGGAATCTGTGGCGTAACTCTGGCGGTGAGCAAGGTGAAGAACCACCAGCCGAAGTCAAAGAATTTTACAACCTGATCGACAAAGCCATGGTCGCCTCACCTGACGATGCTCGTGTTCTTATAGAGGATGTTAGAGCGCATGTTGGCGAACATCTGTGGTATCAGATTCATCTTGAGAACGTACAGCAGCCTTTGATTGTTAATGCGAAAATGCGCAATGTTACAGACAAAGGATTTGCGATCGCGACAAACTTCTCAGGCGAACAGATGTGGTATGCTGATTGATCAATGATTCGAAGAAGTGATTAAAAAATAGTGAATTGCACTGAGATAAAGCCCTGCTGGCTGACTGAAGTTACTGGTTAGGGCTTTATCTTAGTCATATAATTATTTTTTATAAGGAGGCTAGACTGCATGCTAGTAAGTTATATCGCGAAAAGGCTTTTACAGCTGATTCCCCTGATCATTGCGATCAGTGTCATCGTATTTGTCATTATTCAGTTGCCGCCAGGTGATTATCTGACCACGTACATTCAGCAGCTGGAACTATCTGGCACTGACGTGAATCAATCTCATATTGAGAGCCTGAAAAGACAATATGCGCTGGATCAGCCAACACATATTCAGTATTTTACCTGGGCAAGCAATATTGTTATGCGAGGTGACTTTGGAAGATCTTTCCAGTGGAATCGCCCTGTGGCCGAAGTCATTGGAAGCCGGCTGCAGATGACCATGACGGTAGCTTTGCTCACGCTCGTGTTTGTCTGGCTGGTATCGATACCGATTGGAATATACTCGGCAACCCATCAATATTCAGTATTTGACTATATTTTTACTTTCTTTGGATTTATAGGTTTGGCAGTTCCAGGCTTTTTAATAGCCTTGTTTATGATATATTTTATATTCGTCAATACCGGTGTAGCGATCACCGGCCTGTTTTCACCTGAGTATGTGAACGCTGCCTGGTCAATTGATAAATTTATCAATATGCTGCCAAGGCTGGGGCTATTGGTTGCGATTGTCGGGTTAGCCAGCACAGCCGGTCTGATCCGCACCACCCGTGCCATGATGCTTGATGAGCTGGGCAAACAGTATGTGATCACGGCACGTGCCAAAGGTGTTCCCGAAAACAAGCTTCTGTTCAAGTATCCGATCCGAATGGCCATCAACCCGCTGATCAGCACCATTGGCTGGACTTTACCAGCTTTGATCTCTGGCGAGGTGATTGTCTCCATCGTTCTCAACATGCCGACAACAGGGCCGATGATGCTGCGTGCGCTGTTGACGCAGGACATGTATTTGGCAGGCAGTTTCTTGCTGATCGTCGCTATTTTAACGGTTATCGGAACCTTGCTTTCAGATATTCTGCTTGCTGTAGTTGATCCGCGGATTCGTTTCGGAGGTGTTGGAGGATGAAGTTTACATTTGGCAAAAGAAAAGTTCAACCTGTCGTTACTAATCCAGGTGAGATGAGTGACGCGCAGGAAAAGGCCGCCTATGTTGTCGCCTCTCAATGGCAGCTGATGTGGTGGAAATTCCGCAAACACAAAATCGCGATGATTGCGATGCCGGTCATTATCATATTATATCTTACTGCGATATTATGTCAGTTTATCAGTCCCAGCTTGCCGCTTCACAGATACACCGATTACAAGAACAGCCCCCCCTCTACGATACGATTTGTCGATCCTGAAACGGGCTTTTCGCTGCGGCCTTTCATTTATGATATGACAATGGGCGTGGACCCTGATACCTTCAGGCGCACGTTTGTAGAAGATGAGAGTACAAAGCATTATGTTAACTTTTTTGTCAGAGGACAGTCGTACAAATTTCTTGGCCTTTTTGAGTCCAATGTTCATCTGTTTGGTTTATCAGAGGATGTAACAGGTGATTATAATGTGTTTCTGATGGGCACCGACAGTCTGGGACGGGATCTTTTCTCGCGAATTCTCTACGGCAGCCGGATTTCATTGTCATTTGGCATTGTTTCCATCATCTTTACCTTCTTCATAGGCCTTTTGCTTGGTGGTATATCGGGGTATCTGGGAGGCTTTGCTGATACCGTGATCCAGCGTACGATCGACTTGCTCCTTTGTATGCCGACGATCCCTTTATGGATGGCGCTTGCGGCAGCACTGCCAAGAACCTGGTCACCGGTCCGGATCTATTTGGGCATGGTACTGATCATGTCGCTGATTGGCTGGACGGGTCTGGCCCGTGTTGTGCGTGGTAAAATTCTCTCCCTGCGTGAAGAAGATTTCACAACAGCGGCCAGGCTTTCGGGTGCGTCTCATATGCGTATAATCGTTAAGCATCTGATCCCCTCCTTCATGAGTTTCATCATTGTCAGCATGACGCTGTCTATCCCCGGTTCAATTTTGGGTGAGACATCACTTAGCTTTCTTGGTCTGGGTCTTCAACCGCCGGTTGTCAGCTGGGGCGTACTGCTGCAGGATGCACAGACACTTGAGACCCTGGCTCATCACCCCTGGCTTTTGTGGCCGGCAGCTTGGATTATCATAACTGTTCTGATGTTTAACTTCATGGGTGATGGACTTCGCGATGCTGCGGATCCGTACAAGTAGTGAGGAGTCGTGTTAATGAATAAAAAAGATAAAGTCATTCTGGAAACAAAAGACCTGAAAGTTTATTTTCATTTAGATGAAGGACTTTTGAAGGCTGTTGATGGTGTTGATTTAGTCATCAAAAAAGGTAAAACGCTAGGCATTGTGGGAGAAAGCGGATGTGGCAAAAGCGTCACATCACAGGCTATATTAAGAATTGTGCCTAATCCTGGAAAAGTGGAAGGAGAAATTCTCCTTTACGAAAGAGATAATCAACCGGCAGATCAACCTGTTGACTTGTGTAAACTGTCTAATCAAGGTCGTGAAATCAGAAGTATTCGCGGCGGAGATATTGCCATGATATTTCAAGAACCCATGAAGGCATTCTCTCCGATCCATACCATCGGGAATCAGATCATGGAAGGCATTTTACTGCACGCGACAGACAATGATGATGAAGCATATAAAATTGCAGTAGATGTTTTGAAAAAGGTCGGCATGTAGAATGCTGAGCAAC
>SLHU01000417.1 GCA_007135995.1 Clostridiales bacterium
AAACAGTGTATCGACGCGGCGGACTTGGCGGCCCTGCTTACGGCGGTGTCAGCGCTTCTGAAGGTCAGCGGCTGCACAAACGTTTTTCTGATCGGCTGGAGGATCAGTGGCCTGATGATATCATTGTGACTGAAAAAACTGTCCGTGTTAACTATCAGCCCTCCGTCAATGCATCGATGTCACGCTTCAGCAACTTAACCTTGCAGATCAGCGGCCGGATGGACGCGCTGATAATGACTGATCCGGTTCCTGTGCTGATCGAAGTCAAATCCTTTTCAGGCTCAGCAGAATTACTGCCGCAGGGCGGTGAACCATTACACTGGGCTCAGGCCAAACTGTATGCCTGGCTTTATCTGCTTGAAGAAACGAATATTGAAAATATCAAGATAGGCATCAGTTACATTCATCAGGAAACAGAGACCCTGGTGAGCTGGCAGCAGACGCAAAACCGCGAAACACTGCGGCAGTTTTTTGAAACAACCTGCCGTTCCTACATGGTTTTCGCTTCTGACATACTCGGCAGCCAGAAAACCCGCCGCCAAAGCGGGCTTAACTGCCGTTTCCCCTACCAGGAACTGCGGCCGGGTCAGAAGACATTCATGCGCCAGGTTGTGGGCACAGTGCGCCAAAAAGGCACCTTGCTGGCGCAGGCTCCCACCGGCACCGGCAAAACAATGGCTGTCTTGTATCCGGCGATTAAAGCGCTGGCAAATCAGCTGGTGGATCATGCGTTTTATTTAACCGCCATGACGTCTACCCGCCAGATTGCCGTCCAGGCGATGCAGGATTTGCGGCAAACCGGCCTGCAGATGAAAGCAATTGTCTTATATGCCAAGGAAAAACTGTGCCTTGAGCCTGACATCTATTGCGACAATCGACAGTGCCCCTACGCAACAGCTTATTTCGATCATCTGCCGGCGGCGCTGCATCAGTTGTTCCTGCACGAGACGATCGATCAGGAGCAATTGCTGGACTGCGCAAAGAAGCACAAAGTCTGTCCATTTGAGCTGGCACTCGATATGTCGCTTTATTGTGAGATTATTATTTGTGACTATAATTATGCCTTTGATCCGCGTGTTCGTCTGGAACGCTTCTTTGGCCAGGATACCTCACCTCAGCTGCTGCTGGTCGATGAAGCACATAACCTGCCCGATCGCTCGCGTGCAATGTTCAGTGCTGTTTTTGATCAGGCCAAGGTGTCCAGGGCAAGAGTAATTCTAAAAGAAAAATCACCGCCGCTTGAAACAGCACTGGAGCGGATTGACCAGTATTTAACCGCCATGGTTCAGGCGGCAGATGAAAATAAACCTGGTTTCAGCCAGGTTGAAAAAGGAATTGATGAGCAGGAAGTGATGCAGGCGGAGGCTTTTCGCGCCATCCGCAGTCTGCCGGAGCGGTTTTTAAGCTTGCTTGTCAGATTCACTTTCCAGGCACACAATTTTCTGGATGAGCAGCCCGAATGGGCCTTGAAAAAACCATTGCTCGATGTCTATTTTCAAGCGCTTTTCCTGCTTAAAATAGCAGATGGATATTTTGACGATGCTTATGTAACCGCTTTCCGGATACAGACGCCGGCAGCCAGCTTGAAATCAGGCAGCCAGGCGCTGCGTACTGAGCAGCCACGCCAAACCAGTCAGGATCATGACATGACTGCGATACCGCTCAATAAGGCAGGCCAGCTAGAACTGATGTGCCTGAACGCCGCTGAAAAGCTGGCAGATACCTATCGCGATAAACAGTCGGCAGTCTTTTTTTCAGCCACCTTATCCCCGCTGCGATACTACAGCCACTTGCTGCATGGCTACCATCCCGACCTTCCACCTGAAACGCTGGTAATCCCTTCACCCTTTCCGGCGGAAAACCTGCATGTTATGATCTGCACCGAACTATCAACCCGCTATAAACAGCGCCAGAACACCCTGTCGTCTATCCGCGATATGATTGTTGCAGCTGTCACCCTCAGAACCGGCAACTACCTTGTGTATGTCCCTTCTTTTGCGTATCTGCGCCAGGTCAGACAGCTTTTACGGGCTCAGAAGCCTGACGCTCCGATAGACTATATGTTTCAGCTGCCCAATCTCAGCGAAAAAAAGCGAAGGCAGTATCTGGATCGGTTTAATCAGTTCGGGCAAAAAACACTGCTGGCATTCGCGGTGATGGGCGGGCAGTTTTCCGAAGGGATTGACTTGACGGGCGATAAACTTTCAGGCGTGATTATTGCCGGGGTCGGACTGCCAAAGCTAAGTCCTGAAAGAGACATCATGAAGCAGTATTATGACCATACAACCGGGCAAGGCTATGCGCATGCCTATCTTTTCCCTGGCTTTAACAAAGTCCAGCAGGCCGCAGGCCGTGTTATCCGCAGCGAAAACGACCGCGGTTTTGTGCTGCTGATCGATGACCGGTACCAGGAACAGACATACAAAGAGCTTTTCCCGTCTGAATGGCAGCCGGAAATAGTGGCGAATACGGAAGAACTGACAGAAAGTCTGCAGACATTCTGGGGCGAATAAGTCGATTCAGCCGCGCTTTTCCAGAGCGCTCACGCGATTCTGATCAATCAAAAGCGTTTTTTATGCTTGCACCTGATGAGACACAGATATCAGATGACCACAGACTAAATCAACAGCGATCATATAAAATCAACAGCGATCGCCGCAATCAGAACTAATCGGCCACAGCTCGCACTTTCATTAATTTGCTGATTCGCATTGCTTAATCATGCGTCATGACCGAGGCTGCCATGATAGGTATATGAGCCTGCACTGACCAGATGAACCTCTCCGTCCGGCAGATGAACTTCTCCAGACACAGGCAGCGTGACGTTCAGTTCAAAGCGTTTTTCACGAATTTCCCAGCTGACCTTGATCATGCCAGACGGTGAATCAAAAAAGCAGCGGACATAGCTGAAGCTGCCGCCTGGTTTCGGACATATCCTGACTTTTTTATAGCCGGGTTCCAACGCTGAAATACCGGCCGAGTATTTAAACAGCCATTTGACTACCGTGCCAAAAGCGTAGTGATTAAAAGAGTTTTTTGGTACACCTTCATCGCTGATGCCTTCCCAGTCTTCCCAGATTGTCGTGGCCCCTTTGGTAACATTATAAAGCCAGCCCGGTTTCCCGGTGTTTTCGATCATCGCATAGGCTGTTTCCGTGTAACCATACTCAGTCAGCACATCCAGAATGTACTGTGTCGTCAGAAAACCGGTGCCAATCCTGTATTGATGATCAATCACCATCTGGTTCAGCCGACGCATATTATCTTTTTTCTCATCAGCGGTCATCAGGTCCAGAGCGACCGGTCTGACAAACCTGGCCTGCCGGTCTGATTTCACCACACCATTTTTTAAAAAAAGATAACGATACGCCTCGGTTGCCTTCCTGGCCGTTTCCGCATAGGCATCTGCATCCTTATCTTTGCCCAGAATCCTGGCGATTTCTGACATCAGGCGGGCTGAGCAGGCATAGTAAGCAGTGGCAACCTCAGTGTCCGCGACGATAAAAGCCTTGAGACTGTCAGTGATCATACTGTGTCCGGGTTCAAGCCATTCACCAAAATGCCAGCCGGTATCAATGGTATGCGCTTTATATGGGTTTTTCTTCAATAAACTGAAAACTGAATGCTTCTTGGCACGTTGTCTGACAAACTGCATCCATTTTGACATACTCTCATATTGATCCTGCAGCGCTTGCTCATTTCCGTAGACTTGATACAAGACATAGGGAACAATGATGCAGGCATCCGCCCAGCCGGCGCTGCCATGTCCGATATTTAAGCCGACATCAGGCACAATATTCTGAACACAGCCACTTTTAAACTGCTGAGCTTTGAGATCACCCAGCCACTTCGCCAGAAATCTGCTGATATCCATCAGATAAGTGCCTGTTTCACAAAAGGCGGCAATATCACCTGTCCAGCCAGCTCGTTCTCTGGTTGGGCAATCCGTAGGAATATCCATAAAATTACCCTTCTGGCTCCAGATTGTGTTTCTGACCAGCTGATTAACCAGTGGATTGGAGCATTCAAAAGATCCCGTCTGTTTCATATCGGAGTAGACAGCATAAGCTCTGAAGTTTTCTGCCTTAACGTCTTCAGGCCAGTTTTCCAGCTTAATATACTGAAAACCATATGCGCTGAAGATCGGTTTATAGCTTTGCGATCCTTGTTTCAGAACATAGTTCAGTACCTGAAACCTTTTTTTTTCAGCTTTTTTTCGCATGAACAAGTTTTTTTGAGTGAAATTCTTATGCTCATCCAGTGTTTCACCATGGATCAAGGTCACTTTATGATCCTTCGGTCCAGTGACGGTGAACGCAACATAACCGAAAATGTTCTGCTTGAAATCAAGCACGGTTGAACCATCCGGCGTGACCAGTACTTCGGGCTTCAGCGCTTCATGTTCCAGTATTTTCTCGCCTTCAGCCGGGATGAGATGGCCTGAATATTCAGCGGCAAAGACTTTCTGCCAGTGACTGTCATCATAATCAGGTGTGTTCCATCCGGGCATTTCAAGCGTCGCGTCATAGTCCTCCCCTGCCTTAAGAT
>SLHU01000174.1 GCA_007135995.1 Clostridiales bacterium
CATAGGCCGTGACGCGGGCCTTTATCGTGCGCACGTGGTTCTCTTCCTCAGCTGTTGCAGCAGCACCTCCTGATGTATCAGCGCTTTTCTCCTGATCAGGATCCGCGTCAGCCGTGTCGGCGGCTAGGACAATGATTTTAGAATCTTCAGACGGATCTTCTGACGTTTCTGTCAACGCTATAGCAGCAAACTGGTGCGGCGCTTCTATCAAATCCGAGAAATCATATACTGAAAAGTCTGAAATTTCATAGAAAACATCGGGAATTTCAGAGATATCAGATGAAAGTACTGCGGCAGCAGCCTCATTTTGCAGCTGATCTATATCTGATGCCAGCAGGATTTTGTATTCGCTTATACCCGGCACCTGAAAATCAGTGCTCTGACGGCTGATCAGGCTGTGAGAATCTACTTCGGTGAATGTATCGAGTATGAGTATAAAGTCCAGATCGAGGCTTGACGGCTGTTCAGCATCAAAGGCTTGACCTATCAGTGCCGGGTCGTCTTCATCTTCATCTCCATCCGAACTTTCATCTGTCATAACGGTCGACTGGCCTTCATTTGCTGTTGTGTTTAAAGGTAAAATAGTCGATACGATAAGAAATAAAAGCGTCATCGCATTTACGATTCGCATATGAACATCCTTTCAAATACAAGATGAGTAGCCAATGTTAGCCATCTGTAACTGGCAAATTTCCCGGCAGCTGAAACTCATGTTACGCTGCCGTTCTTATTGCTGCTATTCTAAATCAGGGAAGTTGCTATATGTTTACATCCTGTCGTGACTGCAACATTCTTTCTGGTATCAGTCACGGCTCATGTCAATGGTCATCATGTTTTTATTGAGTTATTGAGTAATCGTATAGAAAAATATATATAAAACGCTTTGCCAATCTGTATCATGTTTATGATAGCTGGCTGATACAAGCGTGATTTTACGGATACAGCTACAACATATCACAGTTACTTATGTTCAGCAAATATTATTCAGCAAACGAGCGAAAGTCTTGGCGATCACCCAATTTAAACAGGTGCAAACTGCTGAACATTGTTTATATAGTACGTTTTCTTTATTGATTTGCATGCACTTTGCACAACAATCATTGCATTCATTTGAAGTCATCTTCTCGAATAAGGCTCGTTCTTGATGACAAAACAGCGCTCTGATCAGGACCAGAAAAAGTAAAACAAACCTGAACAATCTGCATCTGCTGTTTTGATAAAATGATCAGGCCTGAAATAAAATCATGAAAAAAGAACAACCTCGCAACACGAGTGTTACGAGGTTTTAATCTGGAGCCTGCGGACGGATTTGAACCCCCGACCTGCTGATTACAAATCAGCTGCTCTACCAACTGAGCTACACAGGCATGGCTGCACTGGCATGCAAACGCATAAATCATATTAATTGAATGATGCACGCTTGTCAACCCGTTTCTTTGAAAATATTTGTGATTGATCGTCAGTCACTCACCGGGATGATTTATGTTATAAACAAGATAAACAAAAGGCTTCCCGATTATGGCAGAAGATTACTATTTTCAGGGCTTTTTTCAGGTTTTCACTTGACACTTCAGGGTCGTTGGTATCATAATATGTCATGAAACAAACCATAAGGAGGCTATACTAATGAATAAAACAGATTTAATCGATGCTGTTTCAAAATCAGCCCGTTTGAGCAAAAAAGATAGTGAAGTTGCTATTAATGCTGTGCTCGACACGGTCACGGACGCTCTGATTAAAGAAGAAAAAGTTGTACTGGTCGGTTTTGGAACTTTTGAAGTGCGCAAGCGTGCAGCTCGCAAAGGCCGCAATCCAAGTACCAAGGAGGAGATTCACATTCCTGCATCCAAGGCACCTGTTTTTAAAGCCGGCAAAGGACTGAAAGACAAAGTTAACAGCTGATTATAGGTCTGTTTACTGAATGTATTTACCGTTTATATCATAGCCGGTCAGCACTGGATATTTTATATGTCCAGGACCGCATCGAATGTATATTGCGTTAAGTCACCCCCGCACTCAGCTGGTGCGGGGGTTTTCTCGTGAAGCTGATGATCTGGAAATAAACCTGTCAGGTATGCCGGTTGACTGAAGATGACTGATAGAAGTGATCATAACCCGATTCAGCTACCAGCATTTGTTTTTTATTATCTCTTAACGCTTCAGCGTCAAGATTTTCTTTTATCACATGGCTAAGTGCCTGAGCGATCTCATCAAATAAAGAACAAATTGCCGCAGCAGTCTTGACGCCGCGCATTTTAAAATCGGAATGATTAATCAGATAGCGAATATCCCGCTCTACATTACTGACTGAAACATGATAATGCTCCGCGGCCAGGGGATATAAGACTTTGCTGACCGGCTTTAGCTTTGTTTCATCTGCCTGTGTGATCAGCAGTAAATATCTGAGATAACGATAGCCTTTCAGGTCTGTGCGCATATGATGCGCTTTCAAGCAGGTGTTAACAATATCCGGCAGATACAAGTTAATATTCAGCGTCTGCCAGCTGTTTTCATCAAGCAGACTATTGGCTTTTCCCGTAATGACTCTCGCTGCATGCGCGTTGCCCTTTTTCCCGTCAATCATATAATGAATTCTGCCGGCTGTATCAAGCACACCCACATACCCCTTGTTTTCCATCAGCCTTTTGATGTTTCTGATAATATCAGCATCATAAGCAGCAATAAAAAAACTAAGCTTGTTCTTTTCTGATTGGTGAATCATTCCTTTTGTTAGTTGATCAGACATGTTAATCTTCACCGGTATGCATCCACCGGTTCACCTTTCCTGTTATTGAGCCATGACTAAAAAATATCAGCTCGAATTGAACTGATACAATAATCTCTCAAATTACACAAAGTTTCGATTGGATACAAGCCATATTTCAAAATGATTGTCATATGCCAGGTGTTATTCGACGATTTTGCACTGTTCATGCAGTTTAAAAGTGTTTATCTCGAATATGTCCTGGAATTATCAGTTCTGCTTCAGATGATTATGCAGTGGAAGCCGAACACGACTGACATACAGTAACAGACAATCTGCTTCGCTGCTGCTGTTGCCAGATGCTGCTGCCATTGCTGGAGGTGCTGCACGGGGCCAAGGACGGTTCAGAAGCCTCCCGACAAGCTTCAGGGTCTCCATATGCCCATATGCCATTATTTTATCCGCCTGACATGCACGGTGGCTGCACAGGCAATATATAACGATATACTGCTTTAGCAAATCCTGCCTCGTGGTTTTCCGATGTCTGTACGTCACTGGCTGATTTAACAGATTGAGTTGCGTTTCCCATTGCAATACCGGTACCGGCAGCATGAATCATTGAAACATCATTATCATGATCGCCTAAAGCAACAATATTTTGCATATCTAACTTCAGCCACGCTGCCAACTCCTGAAGCGCCTGACCTTTGGACACACCTTTGGCCATCACATCAATCGCGTAATCCATAGACTGAACAGCCTCACACTGATTCAATGAATCTATGAATGCGCATAAGGCTGTAAGTCTGTCCGGATCTGGTATCCGAACCATGATTTTCACAAAATCAACGCTGCTTGATTTGTAGTTATTTTCAAGTGTATAAACCGGAATCATCTTCATGCCAAGCGATTGAGCACGTGAATTATAGTCATGAAAATACTGAATACTTATTGACTGATCAGGATAAAAAACAGCATCAGCGTGATATGCTAGAAAATCAATTTCCATCTTAAGCAGCCATGCCATCAGGGCACGGCTTTGTGCGCCAGGCAGGCTATGCTGTTTAATAATGGTCTCAGTTTTGCAGTCTCTGATAATCGCGCCATTACAGGCAATAATCGGCAGCGTGATCCCCAGTTCATGAACAAAAAGGCGTGCCATGCCATCCATGCGGCCAGTCGCCAGTGTCAGCCCAATACCTGCGTCCCTGAGTGCCTGAGCTGCTTTTATGTTTTCTTCGGGTATATGGTGACCGACATCCAGCATTGTACCATCAAGGTCAGATACAACCAGCTGACATCGGTTTGTTTCATTATTACGGTGCTTCAATATGTAAAGTCGCCTCCCTATCAGTCACTACGGTGCCACTGAAGTTTCTGCTATCTCATCAACTGTCAGAACATAATGGCTGTAAGGTGTGAATCTGACACGATAGACTGTGTTTGCTTCAAGGTCAAATGACCAGCGGTTATACCAGTATCTTTGCTGCTGGTAATCAAAAGTCATCCAGTTTATATCCTCTTCCTGCAACTCAATTTCCTCAATCATCACGGAGCTGCCGACAATCTGTACGACATCGAGAAGCCTGGGAATCATTTGTGTGACAGTAAACAGGATCAGGATGACGACCAGGACAGAGGGAGCCAGATAACTGATTGGCCGGCGGTTTTTCTGTTTCCAGTTTATACGTAAACAATGGAAAAACATCAATAACAATAAAACCGAAACGATCAGGCTGATCACCAGACTGACGATGAATAAAACCAAACTGAATCCCTCCCGTTTATATTATCTCGTTTATATTACCTGATG
>SLHU01000156.1 GCA_007135995.1 Clostridiales bacterium
CTCTGGTTTCATCTGATGATGTCCCGCACTGCCGTCACTTATCGAAACGAACTGAACCTTGTGGCCCATCTGAGCATATTTCAGCGCTACACCGCCGCAACGAAAATCACAATCATCAGGATGAGCGCCAATCATCATAATGCGAAGTTTATCCTTTTCCATATAACCAGCACACTCCAAACTTTTTTACAAACCAAAAATTTAAGTCACCAAAAAACAGCATTTCACGACTAACACCAATTATAACCCAAAAAAAGAACTATGCAAAAACACAATTGGTGCCAGACACAAGTTTTGGTGCCAGGCACGAACCTTGGTGCGGACGTTGGTGCCAGGCACGAATCTTGGTGACTGGCTTTGAAAACCGGTATGGATTGCCAGTTTAGATAAATAGTTTAGCATTCATCCAAAATACGATAGCATATGCCTGTAAACTGAAAATAATATATACCTGTATCAACACAGTCTGTTTCATTCATGCACACAATTCTTATTGTTCTCACCAAACGAATGAGCAAATCCCATTTTTCTGTCTTCAAACACAGCTCAATCATTACGAAATTTTGTTATTTTGATTAACAATTTTCATCACATATGGCCAGACGACTTATTCCATGGTAATATCTGTCAGGAATCTTCATGAATATCATCTGCGAATGGTTTTCACTCAAAATGTTTTTAAATCTGATATCTGCAATAATCACAGATATCATCCGCTTAAAATAAGGTGAAGCAAAAGCTATATGAAGCTTATTATTTGGAAACAGAACTAGAAATTAGACTTAGATGCAGTTTTGCGACAGAACAAAATATGAGAAAAACCTGTCAAAGTACTAGACGTTGTATTTAGATAACTCATTGTACATCCCCTTTTTTATGTGTTGAATTGAGTTATGTATAAATGCCTGCTTGCTGCTGATTTGATTTGTTTCGTTATTATGTGTCTATATGTTGAATGATTTGGTTAGGAAAAGGTAATAGATTTGATGAGAGTCATTAAAAACAATATGAGTAGCACTATTTATTCAAGAATCTTACTGACTTCTGAAAAAAGCATCATAAGAGATGCTTTTTCTAAAAGTTTGAAAACGGGTTCAATAGTTATTACTATACTAGCTGCCACATTGTTTTTAAATGCAGCCCTTCTTCTGCTTGCGATGCCTGTGATGGCAGAAGAAGCGAATGAAGCCAATCGGCAATCATCAAATGCAGCTGATAGCTCACAAAGTGAAAACCCCGCATTATTATCGTCTGACAACGAAGTTACCGTCACAGACGATGTCTTAGATGAGGATGCCGATCCTGATCACGATCCTGCTGTCACTGAAACTGAATCTGCGAATGCTCAAGCACCAGAAACGACACCAGAACAATCGGAACCTGAACCAACAAGACAGCCAGAATCAGCAGAGACATCAACTCAGACCGCAGATACAACGGCCGATTCCTTTCGTGAAGCAGAGCAATCTGAGGAAGGTTCAGAAACAACCTCAGCAGCTGCAACTGAGCAAATAGTTGAAACTTCAGATCTTGAAGATGATTCACAATCAGCAAATAACAACTCGCCAACGGCATCCGAGCAACCCGCTCAAACACAGGCAGCTGACACTGATACAGATGAGAATCGACAACATGACGTACCAGATGAAACCAGCGAATCAGAATCCAATACGGCTATTTCTGCTGATAGTGAAAACAATCTCAAAGTGATTGATATCATAATTATTGAAGAACCATCTAAGCAAGTATATGAGCCGGGCGATGATCTGGATCTTGACGGCTTAATTGTCCATCGTATCTTCGAAAATGAAGCTCAAGAACCTTTAGATACTGAAGACCTTCTGATAAGCGGATTTGACTCAAGTATTGCCGGTTCGATTCAAGAAGTTATGGTTTCATATGATGATTTTTCCGCTGTCTTTACTGTCACAGTTGAGCAAGAAGGCCGCGGTCTGATTGGTTGGGTCATAGACAACGCATTTATTTCAATGCTGATCATTCTGCTGTTGATTATGCTCGTTTCTTTACTGTCACGCAGGCTCAAGCAAAGCCAAGCATATGAACCCCCTCCATCACAGGAACGAATAGGCAAAAGCAACATTATAGGCGAGAAAATTTCATTTGATTCGAAACTAAGACAGGGTCACTCTGAATCTTTGAGTCATTCCGCCAATGGTATTAGAAATAAAAGAATGGAACCTGCAAAAAACAGCCGTCAGAATGTGAGTAAAAATAGTATGAATAAAAAGATGAATGATAATCCAATGAATAACACAAAACCACGCAAAAGCAAGAAGAAACGGTTGCTTATTATACCTATCGCACTTCTTGTTTTATTGCTGCTTGGTTATGGCGGGCTGCTTAACCTGCTCAGTGGTATGCAGCGAGAGAGAATCCCACAAGACGACCAATCTTTAGGCATTGATCAGGCGTCAAGTGATCCTAGAATTACCAACATTGCTGTGTTTGGTATTGATTCAGTTGATGGCATGACAGGCCGCAGTGATGCTATTATGATATTGACCTTGGATGAAAAACACGACAAAATCAAAATCACATCAATTGTCAGAGACTCTTACGTTGATATTCCAGGTCGCGGACTAGATAAAATCAATCATGCTTATGCTTTTGGAGGTCCAGAACTGGCAATCAAAACAATCAATCAGAACTTCAGATTAGATGTCCGTCATTATATCTCACTTAATTTTTCCTCCATGCCGGCAATTATCAACGCAATAGATGGTGTAGAAATCAAAATTACCGATCAAGAAGCAACACAGATCTCAGGAGTCAGCAGCAGCGGAACCTACACGCTGAACGGAGATCAAGCCCTGCAATTTTCTCGAATCAGAAAGATCGACTCAGATTTCGAACGCTCACGTCGGCAGCGTGATGTTATGGAGGCTACAATCAAAGCCGCCTTTGACAAGCCCGTCACATCCTATCCAAGTATGATGAATCAGATTTTCCCGCACATGAAGACGAATCTGTCATCAAATCAGATGCTCAATATGGGACGTAAAACCGTTATGAATAATATCCGTACGATTGAGCAAGTTCAATTTCCACCGGCATTTCTAGGAAGCGGTCAAACAATAAATGGTATATATTACTATGTTTTTGATCGCGAAAAAGGTGCAGAAATGCTAAGCCGATACATCTTTCATGATGAATTAATTACAGAAAACAGCCAAATCTAAAACAAAAACCGATAATGAATGCGAAGCATAAGCCACTGTAAAGACTGGTATCTGTTTTATATCAACTGAATATTCAACTAACACCATCCTTATTCGTAATATTCTTCACCATCGTCCAGATCAATTTGGCTGTCATCTAAATGGCTGTCATAATCATGCATATGATCTGGATTATTATAGTAGTATTTGTCAAATGAATCATCCTGGTTATGTTGCGCTTCTTCATCCAGTTGAGTCTCCATAAACCAGAACCAACTGATAATTTCAGCAAGATCATCTTCTGATTCGATCTTGCTTTGTTCATCCAAACCCAGCTGGTCAATCAGGTCGTAGATATCAACATCATCTTCCCAAAGGTCATAATCTTCAGCAACACTTATTTCATGCAGTTCAGCAAGCAAAGCATTCAAACTTATTTCAGCAAGAATCATGACAGACAAAATTATGTCTCTGATTGCCATTGAAATAGAATCAGGCACATTATAAAAAGGATTCTTCCAGAACTCAGGATCGACGAGCATGCTTTGAATTGATATCAATTCCTCATTTGCATCAAACTGATAAATATTAACAAACACACATCGTGCCGGGCTAATTAGATAATCCTGGTCACTGTCAACTAGATAAACTTTTAGTGAACGCTCATATGCAACAGGATAAGGATTATTTTGCGGCATGCTTTTACATTGATTAGGTTCAGATTGAACAGATTCGTTCAAATCAAGGAATGATTTGACAGGAACCAACTCAGATAAAACCGCCAGAACATCCAACTTATCAACCGAAAAAGTAATCTTCAAAGCATTAGGGTTTGCCGTCAAGTTCAATGGCAAACCTTCAAACTCATTCAGTCTGCCAGACATGTTCGGTCCTTGCACAACAATCATGATGGCGACCTCCCACAATTTGTCTTACCTCTATCTTACAAAAAATATTGTCTCACTACAACCATAACCTTGGTAGTCACTCTTTGTTCAATCCGCATTACAAAATCTGTGCCTGGCACCAGCTTTATGAACCGTGACTGTGATGTGTGAAAATCTGTGCCTGGCACCAAATAGCTAAACATAATGTCAACTGGAAAACGTTGAAAGGAAAAAGAAGACCCCGGTTATGTAACTCCACACCACTGGAGCATCCCGAGGTCTTTGTACAAAATCATAGCGAGATTTTTGTATCACGACACGAAAACGAACTGGATATTGAAAATACTGTTTATTGTGGCGGTGATCAAGTGTAAGCATTGGCGGCGAAAACTGCCAGGATATTAAACA
>SLHU01000085.1 GCA_007135995.1 Clostridiales bacterium
CTGCTGACCAGAATTCTGACAGCCAGCTGCCGGCGTTATCCGAGCCGGCCTTCTCTGGCTTCAGCCCTTGACAGCCTTTACGGCGCGCATATTGACGCAAATCTGGAAAAACAAGGCGATATGCAGTCTGTGACGATCAGTGCCGTTGGTTTACAGCGCTGGACTGATAGAACATCACCCTTTGCCGACGTTGTTTCGCTGTTGTTTGATGTGCTGCTTGATCCGCTGGTTGATGAACAGGGCCATTTTGATCATCTGATCACTGAATCAGAACGCAGCAACCTGATTATGGAATGGAAAACCAGAGAAAATGATCGCCTGAAATATGCATACGACAGCTGTATGCGCGAAATATGCGGTGACCAGCCGCAGGGGATTTCCGCACTGGGTGACCCTGACTTGATCAGTCAGATCACACAGGAGGACTTGAAAAAGGCGTATGAGGACTTGCTGTATAACATGCAGATAGACTGTTTTGTAGGCTCAGGCGGAAACCAGCCGAAGCTGATGGAAAGCATCATCGGCCATCTCAGCAGACTGCCTGCGAAAAAACGGCCTGTGTATCGGCCTGGACTCACGCCGTCAAAATTCGTACCGGCCGGACCAATAGCCAAAACGGAGCAAAAAGAACTGGCACAGGCCAGGATTATTCTGGCTTATCACGGATTGCCGCCCTATTTCAGCACGCAAGTGATGAAGGCAAATATGTGCAACAGCATGCTGGGCGGTGAAGTTCATTCACTGCTGTTTGATGTCGTTCGCGAGCAGATGGGCCTGGCTTATCAGGTTTTTTCAATGAACCAGCGTTATCTTTCAATGGTGCTGATGCTGGCTGGTGTGGCGCCGGAGAAGACAAGTGAAGCAAAAACAGCGATGCAGGCACAGATCGCGAAGCTGGCCTCCGGCCAGTTTTCTGATCAGCTGTTTACACGATCCAGAAAAATGCTGCGCACCTCGATTTTGTCGATGCGTGATGATCTGAGCAGCATCATGAGCCATCAAATGTCAGCGTTGACTCACGGCCGTGTTTTCAGCGTGGACGATATGCTCAGTCTTCTGGACCAGGTGACAAAGGAAGATGTCATGCAGATCGCGGCTGGTTTAAAACTGATCGCCGACTACACCCTCACCAGTTATTTGCCAGACAGCAGTATGCCGCTGCCTGACAAAACCGGGAACAGCTGTCTGCCGGCTGACAACTGTGCGGCAAATCGTGATAAAGAGGAGGAGATGCAATGAGTGAGCATAATCCTGCGTTATTTGATCATCTGCCTGAAGGGTTTCATGGACATGAGATGATCGACCCTTTATCCGGCAAGAAACTGAGAACTTACCGCCATGTGAGCGGCTTTACTGTTAAAATGCTGCTCCGGCCTGGTTTTTCCAGAAGTTTCGCAGCACTGACTGTACCGTATGGATCAATTCACACCTCTTTTTTTGACGGCATGCAGAACTGGACTGTGCCTGACGGAACGGCACATTTCCTTGAGCATTGTGTTTTCAGCCGTGATGAACAAGGCGGTCTGCTGGGTCACTTGTCGGAGCTTGGCGCGTCAGCCAACGCATACACGTCACATACACATACACTTTATTATTTTACTGCTGTGGACCACTTTACGGAATCACTTGATCTTTATCTGAATGCGGTGATGAATCCATATCTTGAAAACGACCGGGTGGAAGCTGAAAAACCTGTCATACTCGCTGAACTTGATCAATATCAGGATGACCCTGATACACGCGCCTACCAGGCGCTGGTAGAATCATTATATGAAATGCATCCGGTCAGAAATGACATAGGCGGCAGTGCAGAATCTGTCAAACGCATTACAGGCGATGATTTGAAGCGTGTCTGGGCCAGCTTCTACCAGCCGCATATGATCACACTGACACTCGTTGGTGATATAGATGAGTATGTCATCCTGAACCGGCTTGCAGAGCGGCTGAATCCTTTTCGTTCAGTGCGGCACCAGATCAGTGCCTTGCTGCCGTCGGAAAAGTCTTTGCCGCGGCAGGATTTCACGGCGCTTCGCATGGACGTGTCAGCACCTTCGTTTCTGGTTGGGATTAAAGATCCTTATTTCAGCAGCAGGACACTATCCGGCCAGGATCTGGTCAAGCGGCAGCGGATGGCCAGGCTTGTTCTCGATTGTTATTTGTCATCCGTTTCGGAAATAAAAGACAAGCTGTATCAGCAGGACTTGATCAATGATGGTTTTGATTATCATTTTTCATGTGAAGCGTCCTATGCTTTTGTCATCTGCGGCGGTGAATCATCCAGACCTCGCGAAGCCGCTGCTGCTGTACGTGACGAACTGATCCGCGCTGCTGGCCGCGGCTTGCCTGAAGCACTGTTTGAAATACAAAAAAGAGCGGCCGCCGGTGATTTTGTCAGTTCACTGGATTCAATCGAGCACAGTGGGATCGTACAGGCAAGATGTCATTTATATCAAGTTGACCTGTTCGATTATCCAGCCATTTATGATAAAATTAGTTTGTCCGAAGCTGAAGCGTCGATGGCATTTCTGACTGATCCCGACAGTTATACATCGACCATTCTTGAACCGCTGGAGGTGAAAAATGAATATTGAAACGCTGCTGATGAACGCTGATTTTCTGGTCAGTTTTCCCGGCCTGGGCATCAGAGACTTACCAGTCAGCCGGGTCGCGTTTGAAATATTCGGCTATGCTGTTTACTGGTACGGACTGTTGATTGCACTGGCTATTATTGTCTGTTTGTCACTGTCGGCAAAACAAGCTTCTGATTATAAACTCAAGTCTGATGATATCCTTGATGCCTTTATTCTGATTATCCCGATGATGATTATCTTTGCCAGGCTTTACTATGTTATCTTTGCCTGGGAGTATTATTCAGATAACTGGCGCCGGATCATTGATATTAATCATGGTGGTCTGGCGTTTTACGGGGGTGTCATCGGCGGCATGCTGGCGATTATCATCATCGCTGCGGTCAAGAAGATCGAAATAGGGTATCTGCTCGATTATCTGGCCACCTATGTACCGCTGGGACAGGCAATTGGCCGCTGGGGTAATTTTTTCAATCAGGAAGCGTTCGGGACAAACACCCGTCTGCCATGGGGCATGTACAGTAATCAGACAGCTGCATATCTGGCACGTATTGGCGGTCATGAGCCTGCATCACCGGTTCATCCCACTTTTTTCTACGAATTTGTCGGCAATCTGATTATATTTATGGTTTTGCTCAGAATACGCAAGAAAAACGTCATACCCTTCAGGATAACCCTGTACTATTTCCTGATGTATGGCTTCCTGCGCTTTTTCGTTGAATGGATTCGGACGGATCCCCTCTACATCGCCGGCACGGAGATCCGTGTTTCTATGCTGCTGTCAGCAATCATGGTTGTAGGTTCCCTGATTCTCCTTGCGGTGCTCAGCAAGCGCCGTCAAAGACTGGAAATGGCGGCTGCTCTGGCTGATGACGGAACTGGCCAGGATGGGCTGAATGAACAGAAACAGACGGAGGATGCAGAAAGTATTGATTCTGAATCAGAAAATACGCGGGCTTTTATTCCGCTTGATGATTATGATGAGGCGTATGAGGTTCAGGATCTCGAAGATACACAAACAGATGACAAGGAAACAGACGGTCAGGGGACAGAAGATCAGACAACAGATGACCAGGAAACAGATGATCAGGAAAATCCGGAAATCAGGCGCTGATGGCTAAAACAGGTATTGAACAACTGCAAAAATCGACTTATTTTCGGGCAATGGACTATTGGCTGCTTATACCTGTGCTATGCATCACGCTGATAGGACTTACTGTCCTGAACCAGGTTATGGCGGTCCGGTTCCCCGATGCATACCCGGCGATCTTTTATAAACAGGCGGGTGCGGCTTTAGTAGGTCTGATGATGGCTTTGCTGCTAAGTGTTTTTGAGGTCCCGACCCTGCGGCTTATTGGCTGGATGATTTATGGTGTCAGCGTTATTTTGCTGGTAGTGGTGCTGGTTGATAATTTTTCAATGGAAGACCAGTGGGGCGCTGACCGCTGGCTGAACCTGCCTTTTATTGGTTCTTTTCAGCCATCGGAACTGACAAAAATCGGTCTGGCAATGGTGTCGGCCATGATTTTTGAAGCCATGCAGCACCAGCGTATAAAAAACTGGCAGGGATTTATAGCGCTGCTGTCCATATATGCTGTGCCCATTATGCTGATCTTGCGACAGCCTGACTTCAGCACGTCGATGGTTCTTGTCTTTATGTTTGTCTGCATGCTTTTTATCTGGGGTCTGCGCTGGCGTTATGTGCTGCTGGGGCTTTCTGGTGCAGTTGTCGCTTTACCGCTTGCCTGGCTGTTTTATTTTCAGCCTTATCAGAAAAACAGAATTCTCACCTTTCTTTATCCGGGGCATGATCCTGATGCCTCGTATAATCTGATCCAGTCAAGACTGGCAATTTCTAGCGGGGGACTGGCAGGCAGCCAGCGGGA
>SLHU01000043.1 GCA_007135995.1 Clostridiales bacterium
CCAGACTGGTTGGCCAGGCTGAACTTTATTATCTGCTTAATATAAGCTTGATACAAGACCCGTGCGATCCATCACTTTAAGCATTTCACTTTTGCATAAATAATAATCCTAACGCGTCTGCTTTTACATGTGAATAAGTGACGCTGATTTTTACAGATGAACTATTCGCGTCTGCTTTTACAAATGAATCATCCTGAAAGTAAACTGGGACCCTATTGTTGTCGTCATCTGAGTGTTTTCATCTGACCTGGTATATAATATAATGACACACAATCCAGATACAAGCCTTTATACGGGTCTTAAAATCTTTGCAAGCCGTTACTGCCTTGAACATAGCGAAAGGAATGATTATAAAGATGAACAACAGAATTCGACTGGTTATTTATGGCGGTGTTTTGTCCGCGGTTATCATGCTGGCGACATTCGCGATCAGATTTCCGATTCCTACCGGATACGGTTATATCAATTTTGGTGATGGCGCTATTTTCGCGACAGCTGCTGTGATGGGGCCTTATGCCGCAGTCAGCGCTGCGCTTGGTTCAGCCCTGGCTGATCTGATCGCCGGATATCCGATGTATATACCGGCAACGGCTGTCATAAAAGGCCTGATGGGCCTGGTGGCCGGCTTTGCCCTGCATAAATACAAAAAAATGCCCTGGTACTTGATGATGGTACTTTTCCTTATCTGTGAACTGATCATGGTCTTTGGATATTTTTTCTATGAGTGGGCTTTATATGCCAGCTTGCCAGCCGCTGCAGGTCAGCTGATTTTCAACAGTATTCAGGGGATCGCCGGTATCGCGACCGGCCTGGCGATTGTACCCTTAGCCAGAAAAATCAAAATAAGCCAGGTTCACAAGGATATGGTATAATATTTTCTGGTAAGGCTTTGCTGAAAGCAGGGTCAGTAATTCCGGAAATTATTTCCGTATCTAAGGGGGAAGCGCGTGAGTGACGTGTCTGAAAACACGCTGATCAAGCAGGCGAGCCAGGGGGATGATGAGGCATTTGCTTCACTGGTCGAACTATATTCGTCTAGAATCTATAGTGTCTGTTTCAGTTTTCTCGGCAACCGGCAGGACGCTGAGGACTGTGCTCAGGATGCTTTTATAAAAGCTTACAAGGCAATCAGCAAGTTTAATTTTAAAGCGTCTTTTTATACATGGATTTATCGGATAGCAGTCAACTGCTGTCACGATTACCGGCGCAAATTTCAAAAAGTTGTGATTCATTCGCTTGATCAGGATATGGAAACAGAGGACAGCTCTGTTTCCATGCAGATTGCGGACGATCAGCCCTTGCCCGATGAAATCGTTTTGACCAATGAAATGAAGGATATGATCCATCAGGAAATTCAGGCAATGCCTGAGTATCTGGGTCAGATCCTTATTTTGCGTGATATTGAAGAACTTAGCTACCAGGAACTGGCGGAAGTGCTGAACCTCAACCTGGGGACGGTAAAATCTCGCCTGGCAAGAGCCCGTAAACAGCTTATGGAGCAGCTTCAAGACAGGGAACAAAAAGCGGGTCAGGTACGTCAAAAGACTGATCGTTTTATAAAGCGGTCAGAAAGGAGGTAACAGGCATGACTTATACGTGTGAAAATGCGGAACAGAAAATAATTGATTATTTGGATGGTCAACTGGACGAGAAGCAGCGCCAGCTGATGGAAGATCATCTGAAGGCCTGTACCACCTGTGCTAATGATCTGGCCATGCAGAAAGCCTGGCTTGAGGAAAAAGTACCGCTTGTCAAAAAAGACCCGGAACGGCTCGCTTCCGATCACTTTCATTTAAAAGTTATGGCAGCAGTCCGGCATGCGGCAGATCTGGCAGAAGATACACCCGCAGATGAAACGAACGAAGAAGAGCAAAACGTTGTTCTTTTGCCGTGGTACCGCCGTTTTACAACGCGAAATATACTGACAACCGCTGCCGCGCTCGTCGTACTGGTGGTCAGCATTCAAGTTTTTGCCGGCCTTTATCAGTCAACGCTGCGTACCGGTGATCCGGAGCAAGATACACTGATTGGTGATTTGTCTGTGAACGCAGGTGAAACCAGTCTTGAGTTTGCGGAAGAAATTCCTTTTGATGCTGACCGGGATGATCTTATAGATGAGGACATAGGCATCATGGGCGAAGATGATGCACTGATTAATGATACAGAGGGCGGTATCGAAGCGTCCGAGCCAGCTGTTATTGATGATGGCGGGCAGGATTATCTGCCAGAAATTGATTTGTTTGCGCTGGACTGGCAGGTATATACCGGATTTCTGGCTGATCTGCCGGTTGGCGGCAGTTTGTTTGTCCGGCAAGATCCGGAAGAAACAGAGCCTGCGGCCAGAACAACTGAAACAGATGAGCCTGATCTTATCGCTCCGGATGATCCGGATGCTGATTCAACAGACCCATCTGCCGGCCTGATTGATGGTGACGGTGATACAACACAAGAAGCTTTAAAGCCGCAGCAAATTATGGAAAAAGCGCAGGCGATCAGAGTACTGACGAGAGAAGGTCCGCCTGCGGAGACTCTGCTGCTGACATTCTGGAACAATAACAGTGCAGCAAAGGCCTGGCAGGACTTTTATATGATGAGCCAGACATGGACCTATCGATCAGCGGTTTACCAGATGTCAGCCGCCAACGCGCAAGCCCAGCTGCGCGAAGAATTAGGGTCAGCCTTAACGGAGGAAATCTTTACCGATATTAATATCAACAGATGGGAGATTGTACTGATTCGAATAGGAGAATAGTATTTTGAGTAAATCTGTATTACTGCTGCTGGATGGCAACAGTCTGATCAATCGTGCTTTTTACGGCCTTTTCGGCCGACAGCAAATGACAGCGCCCGATGGAACACCCACCGGAGCGCTTTTTGCATTTCTGAATATGTTTCTGCGTTATCTGGCGCAGATAGATGCAACGCATATCGTGGTTGCGTTCGACCGTAAAGAACCGACCATGCGCCATACGCTTTACGATGGTTATAAAGCAACACGTAAACCGATGCCTGACGAACTGGCGATACAGTTGCCGATTCTCAAAGACATTCTGGATGGTATGGGAATCCGCTGCATTGAAAAAGCGGGGTACGAAGCAGATGATCTGCTGGGCACAATGGCGGAAATCGGCAAGCAGCAGACGGCGGATGTCTATATTGTCAGCGGGGATAAAGACAGCTTTCAGCTGGTAGATGACAAAGTCACCATCATCTGGCCGGTTACCCGGCAAGGGCAGTCTGAGCTTGAGATTTATGATCGGCAGGCGATTATCGACCGGTATGAGCTTCAGCCGGAACAGTTTGTAGATTTCAAAGCGATTATGGGTGATCCTTCCGACAATATTCCCGGTGTAAAGGGAATTGGTGAGAAAGGTGCCTTGGAACTATTAAAACAGTATCCGTCACTGGACGCTTTGTATGATTCGCTGGATGAGCTGAAACCGGCACAGATGAAAAAGCTTGAGGCCAGTCGGGAAATGGCATTTTTGTCGCGTGAGCTGGCAACGATTTGCCGGCAGGTGCCGATCGATGAAAATATGGACGATTTCAAGCGCCGCGAAATGGATCCAGGTCAGCTCTCTGACCTGCTCAGCCGGCTTGGACTCAAACAGCTGATGTCAAGACTAAATCTGGAGTCACATGATAAAAACAAGCAGGAAGATGCGACAGACGAGGTCAGTATCGAACCGCTGACGCCTCCCATGTTAGGTGAAAGGCTAGGCAAGCTCAAAACTGAGATCATCGCTTGCTGGCTGACACATCATCATCAGATGCTGCTGATGGCGGACAGCGATCAAATCTGGCTGATTGATCCAGCTCAAATCAAAGACGCCTGGCAGGTTATCTCTGACAGCAAGGTGAGAACAGCGGTCTGTGATTATAAACAGATTCTCCACACGTTTCAGTTAAGCCCGCTTTCACTGCCGGCCCATGATATTCTGCTGGCCGCGCATCTGCTGAATCAGATTGATGGCAGACCTGATCTGGCGCGCCTGTATCAGGCAATTACCGGTCAGACACTTATACTTGAAGATGCATCGCCAGCCGTCACTCCTTACCAGGAACAGGAGCTTTTCAGCGATCCGGGTCAGCCGGCCAGCGGCCAGGGCAAGAAAAAGACGCAAGCTGATGGTAAAGATGTGCCGGCCGCCGCAGACGCAGACGGCAGCCAGGACAAGAAGACCGCGCAAGCCGATGGTGCTGATGCTGAAGATGTGCCGGCTGCGGACCTGAAGCAGCTGCGCGCGGTTTATGAGATAGCCGGTCAGCAGGTGAAAGCGATTCATGAACGGCAAATAGAGCCATTGGCTTATGAAATTGAAATGCCGCTGGCGGCCATTCTGGCTGAAATGGAGCGCCGCGGGTTTGTTGTAGATAAAGAAAGAAAACCGAAAAAAGCAACATCGCTGCGGGACTTAAAAATCGTCCAACAGATGGATAGTACCCAATGATATTGAATACACCATAAAAGA
>SLHU01000234.1 GCA_007135995.1 Clostridiales bacterium
GAGGTCCATTGGTTCATTGTTAATTCAGAAGCGGCACCAAACATGATTGCTGCAATGGCCAGCAGATAAAGGGGTTGTCTGATCAGATCCCGAATGCGCATCAGATGCTCAACCGGCCGCTGCGGTGCAATAGGAACCTTGAGGAAAAGAAAGAAATTTGCAGCTGGAAACAAAGCCCAGAAAAGTACAATGAAAGGCCAGATTGAAGCATCGAAAAAGAAAATCAGAAAGGTTGTCACCAGAATGACAACGACTTGTCCCCATGCATAAAAAGAGTGCATAAAAGCCATCGTGGTCGATTTAACTGTATCTGGGACAGCATCAACGATTGGACTGATCAGCAGCTCCAGCAGTCCGCCGCCGCCGGAAAAGATGATGGTCGCGATCAACAGACCAGGGTAGGGATTAGGCATGATCTGCGGCAAAGTCGCGAACAGAATAAAGCCTATGAAGATCAGCACATGCGCGATCTTGACAAAAGGTCTGAACCCGTGCCGATCTGCTGAGCGGCTGAAAGCCAGATCGAATGTCACTTGCGTGATGAAATTAACGAAAATCAGAAATCCCAGTTGGGAAAAAGAAAGCCCGTACTGCTGACGCAGCGGAATAAACAGGATTGGTGTCAGATTAATCACTGTCGCCAGGACAAAATTTGCGATTGAACATGCGACAAGTGTTGACCGATAGGAAAGTTTAACTGCTGCTGAGGACATATGCAAGACTCCTACGAATGATATATTGGTCAGGTTTCATGATGATTGTTCAAGAATAGGATTGAACTGACCTGCTGTTAAGTATATCATTTAAACAGTTTCCGGCGAACTGATTTTAATAAAAGTGACTGTCTGGCGATTTTATTTAAAGTGTCTGCCTGGCAATGACACTTTGCTCATTAAGACCTTGATCGCAGTATAGCCATTACATACACAGCGCATAAAATACCACCGAGCATTAACTGTCATCTGGTATCAGAAACAGACTTGCGGAAAGCAGTGTTCAAATATGATCAATCATCTCAAATCTGACAGGGTCTTTTTTAAAACTATGATCGCGATCGGTCTGCCGATTGCTATGCAAAATCTAATCGCCTCTTCCCTGAGTATGGTTGATACCATTATGATCGGGCAGCTGGGAGAAACTGAAATAGCGTCTGTCGGGCTGGCCAATCAGATTACTTTTCTGCTGCATCTGTTTCTGTTTGGCATCAGCAGCGGATCAGCCATATTTACAGCTCAGTACTGGGGCAATAAAGATCTGGCAAATGTCAAAAAAATTCTTGGCCTGGGCCTGGTATCGGCCGCTTCACTCGCGGCCGTTTTCACTTTGCTTGCGTTTTTCATCCCGGTGCAGCTGCTGCGGATTTTTACAAATGATCCTGCTGTTCTGGCTCTGGGCAGTGATTACCTGCGGATTGTCGGATTTAGTTTCATATTAATGGCTGTCTCTTTTACACTGTCCAGCGTCCTGCGCAGCATTGGCGAAGCGAAGCTGCCCATGTATATCAGCGCAGGCGCTCTGTTGATGAACACATGCCTCAACTATCTGCTGATTCTCGGCCATTTTGGATTTCCGGCACTGGGTGTCCGCGGCGCGGCAATTGCCACGCTCATCTCACGGGTCGCGGAATGGATGATTCTGTTTGGCCTTATTTATGGCCGTCGGCATCTGCTGGCCGCCAGCATACCTGAACTGCTCAGCTTTAACCGGCACTATGCCGCCAGGTTTTTCAAAACAACATTTCCTGTTGTTTTGAATGAATCTTTATGGGCAGTCGGTGTCACCATGTATATTATAGTTTACGCACGTATGGGTACCAATAATGTTGCCGCGATCAACATTGCGTCCACAATAGAACGCCTGTCTATGGTGCTCTTTTTTGGCCTCGCGAACGCAGCTGCTGTTATGATTGGCAATCAGATTGGCGCCGGCGATCTGAAAAAAGCGTTCAGCTATGCCTCACGCTTTGCTTTCATCGGCCCGTCGCTGGGCGTTCTGACTGGCCTGATGCTGATCTTCCTGTCGCCCTTCATGCTTTCTTTTTACCAGATATCCGATTCTGTCTTCCAGTCAGCCCGAGGTATATTGCTCATATATGGCTTGATTATGCCTGTCAGAGTTTTTAATATTGTCAATATTGTTGGTATCCTGCGAAGCGGAGGCGATACGCGCTTCACCTTGATGCTTGACACAGTGGGCGTATGGGTGATCGCGGTGCCGCTTGCTTTTTTGGGCGGGTTATATCTGGGACTGCCAATTGAAAAGGTCGTCCTGCTGATCGTAATCGAAGAGTTTTTTAAGGCAGCGCTCGGCTTCTGGCGGTTCAGATCGAAAAAATGGATTAATCGCCTTGTTGGAGACAGCGCGCACCAGCATCCGCAGGAAACAGCGCAGCAGCTGCTGCCTCATGACATGACACAGGAACAGCCGCTTGAAGATGGGGCCGCGCCCGTCAAGAGCCACACCCGCTCTGCCATAGACCTTTATGATCTGCCGGTAAATGATCCTGAATCAACGGAAACATGCATCGGCACATCCGCCGGAGAACTGAAGTGATCAATTATACTGATCAGCTGCGCCTCTGACGCCTTATGGCCACCATATCGCCAGCCAGGTTAAGGGTTTGCCGCTTTTGTTTTCCATCGTGTGAGAAGCATTGGGGGGTATCTCCACCACATCACCGGCCTTGACCGGTGCATCTTCATCTTCCAGTATCATAATCCCTTCACCGCTCATAATGATATAGATTTCCTGCGCGGCATGACGATGCCCCTTGCGGCTGCCGTCCATGATGCCATTTGACTCCAAATGTCCGTAAAGATGCTCAAACGGCGGTTTCATCTCATCGGAAAAAGCTTTCATGCCAAGAATGGTTCCTGCATGAACCGGGTACGCTTGTTCTTTTTCAAAACGGTTAATTTTAATCATGTTTGCCTCCTGATGCTTGTATCGGTCTGCGGCAAAGCATTCTCTCGGATCTCATTGTCATGCCCTGCCGATTTAGTTTACTCCTTGCCGACTTAGTTTTCTTTGGCAGCCTGTCAACTGGTGCTCTCATGTTCACCCGCTAACAGGTACTGTCCTGTTCACCCGCGCTGATTTCTCGAGAACAGATCAGGCAGATCACGCAAGCGTCCCCATCGGATCCCAGGGTTCCAGTTCAATCGGTTTTTCTTCAAGCGCAGCCAGGTGCTCAGCTTTCAGGCGCTTCTTTTCAACGACCACCTGGTAAACAAACTGATCAAACCAGGCGTCATCTGCAATATAATATCCTTTTTTCCCTTTTTCATCTCCCCAGGAGTTTTCAATCTTCCAGCGGTTTGGCCTGCCGTCAACAACGTTCACACCTGTCACCAGCATCGCGTGATTCATTGCGCTGTGACGATAGTCCAGCATATCGGCTTTGCTCATATTCATTTCTAAATCAAGCAGACCGCTATAATCGTAAAGGTCAGCCATCCATGCACCTTTATCCCGATCAGCTGCGTGGGAAACGTCGCTGCCGAACCAGACACACTGGTCACTTTCCAGCTGCTTAATGGTCAGCGCTTTTAAATCGGCCATTGGCAGATTCAAGTACAAAACAGGCTTTCCTTCTGCAACATTTCCCAGATGCTTCACGGTAAATGTTTTCCCAAATGGCTTATCCCGGGTTGGCGCGTGGATCACACTGATATAGTCATCCAGCCTGACGTTAACCGCTTCTTTAAAAAAGCTGACGGGGGTCATACTTCTGAGTATGCCGTACTTTTTATTTTTATCCGTATATTCCCAGTCAAAAACTGCGGGCGGCTGACCAAAACACTGGCACAGGACACCGTACAGATGGCCCACCAGCGCTGTCTTCTTCTTCCTCAGCTGTTGTATATCGGTTCCCTGCTGAAACGATCGCCGGTATTCAGCAGCCGTTCTTCTCAAAATCGTCTGAATGACATCGTTCATACCGTTTGTCGCGCTGCTGTGATGCGTTTCAGGCATGCATTGTTTCGGTACAACACCGTATTTCTCAACAAGATTGACGAACATATCCCACTGGCCGCCATCTTGAAAGGAAGTCATCAGCCAGCTGACAAGACGACCTTCAGCAGGCTCTTCAAGCGTATCGATGACAGACTCAAGAAAATAATTTATTTTCTCGAATTTATCCCAGAACGCCATGTAATTTTGTGATAACTCAAAATCTTCCAGCTGATAGGCCCGGGCTGTTTTCTCGCGCAGCAGGTTCAGTCCGGCAAAAAGCCAGCAGCGGCCGCTTGCTTTCTGATTGGTGACCGGCAATGTTTGTATTTCAAGAGAAAAATGATGCTTTTGCTCACGCAGCATGTGATTCTGATAAGCAGCATCCTGAAGTCCGTTTTTGGCAATTGCCTGCCCGATGATATTACGCTGTCTGTCAGCTTCATAGCTGCTTTGCCATTGTCTGATCGCCTCA
The DNA here is from genome assembly GCA_007135995.1 of Clostridiales bacterium. Lineage (GTDB taxonomy): Bacteria > Bacillota > Clostridia > Saccharofermentanales > UBA5734 > SLHU01. Next base: position 4,430 of record SLHU01000234.1, read on the forward strand.
AGGGAAA
>SLHU01000267.1 GCA_007135995.1 Clostridiales bacterium
CCACTTGTGCCAGCAGCTGATATTGCGCTTCGCTGGGTTCATACCCCTCCTGTTCAGCATGCAGCTCAATAAAATCAATCAGGGACTCATAAAAAAGATCGGCCGGGTAAACAGCCTGTACGAAGTCACGCTGAAACGTTAAAAACGCGACTGTATTCTGAACATGGTATCGCAGACGAACATAAACCAGCTGCTCATCGAGCCCGGCCTGAAGGTATTCCATAGGGATGGCAACATAATTGCTCTGGGTTAGAAGATCGTTATTGATGGATCGCTGTACGAGCGGCAGATATGCCGGTGACGCGGTCACCCGCTGGTAATAGGACTCGGAAAACAATGTATTTTGCAAAAACAAAGATGTGAGCGTCAGGTAAAAGCTGATCACCAGGACGAAACACAAAACCAGCGCCAGCGCCAGCTGCAGCGTTTTTTTCATCAGCCGGCCTCACTTTCCGGCTGGTATTCTCCCAGCTCTTCTTCGTAGGGGTATATCTCACTGTCAACGAGTGCGGCAACCACAACAAAGCGCTGCGGCGCGTTGCCAATATAACCGAAAGGATAGCAGGTATATAAAGTCAGCTGCTCTTCAGTGGTCGGCAGCGCGATGCTGTGGTCGCTGCCGCTGATGAGAAACATATCTTCAATCACATAATGAAAACGGCCATAAGTAGCAGCAATTTCAATTTCAGCACCCATCTCAAGATACTCGAAATTGCGAAAATAACTGGTGCGGTGCGCGCCGATCAGGATATTTCCGCCTTGTCCGGGAAAAAGAGAACCGGGATAATGTCCCGCGCCCAGCCGGAATTCGGCCTCGCGGTCACCCTGGAGCACAGCGACATCAATATCAACACTGGGGATTCGCATCACACCAACCTGATCGCCAATATAGTAAAACGGCACCCGGAGACGCTCCTGTTCCGCCTGCGGCGTTGGCACCGGCTGCGTCTCACCTTCTGTAGGCGGGACCTGTGTCTGATTAATGAAGTCACTCCAGTCATCACCATCAAAAGCGTAAACAGGCCGCGCGTCACGGCGCGTCAGAAAAATTGAGATCACGGACTCTTGTTCAATATAGCGGGCAACACCGATACTGATCAGGACAAGACTTGCCAGCACCAGCATAAAGGGAAGGCTGCCAATCAAAAACTGTTTCATTTTGCGGCGCTTGAGCTGTGTTCGGCTCAGTTTCTTGCGACGGCGCCGGCTATGAAGCGTAGACGCGCTGTCAGGTACCTGTTCCGGATTTTGCTGTGTGACGTCGTCCGGCAGATCGTGGTGTTTGATTTTTGACATGGAGTGTGTCTCCTTAGAAAAATGAATTGGCTCACATTTTACCATAAAACAACCGCTTAGTCAGTAAAAACAGACGGCTGGCAATAACCCGGATCCGCAGCGCCATGCACCAGCGCAGGTTTTCCGGGATACACACTAAATATGCTGCTGCATGTTAAAGCCAATAAACCGAATCATCTGATGTAAAAAAAACTTGTCAGCAGACACACCTCGTCAGACATCAAGGCAGGCTGGAAAACACGTGGGCAATGTCTGCAAAATCAGCAGCGCGTCTGCTTTTTGTCAATGACAAAAAAGCTTCAAAAGCCTTGAGTAAATGGTTTTGTCTTGTTTTTTATTTGATTTGCCAAGATCATTATGATAATCTGAAAACATTATATTCCAAGAGCGGGAGACAGTGAGCAAGCGCCAGAACAAAGGCGTTTTCAGGCTCTGTTTCCAGGTATTAATCTGTTTCCAACCATCATTAAGGAGGGGGTTCGATATGACACAAACTATAAAAGACAGCCGGCTGATCGCTTTTTCCATTCTCGGGTTTATTTTTGCTTTCTTTGGCTGGCAGCTGCCGCTGATCCTGGTGATCGCCTACGCGCTTGCCATCGCCAAAGACGATGTGCTCAGCAAGCAAAGCCTGCAGGCCCTGTACCTCTATATAGGTTATACAATTATCATCACGGTTGCTGGCTGGGGATTTACGGCCCTGACCTGGTTTTTCAGCCTGGTAAGAGCCTTCGGGTTTGTCAGCTTTCTAGCCAGTGCCCAGTCTGTGATCATGTTCCTGCTCGGCGCACTGCTCTTGCTGATGGTGCTGCTGGCTGTTTTCAAGTTGTTGAAGGGTGATGCACCCAACCTGCCGCTGATTGGCCATCTGGCTGAGCTGACCCTTGGCATTGCCAAACCAAAGCCAAAGAAAAGCTATGCCGCGCCCGCGGCGCAGACACAGGCTCCGGCCGCGTCAACGCCGCCGCCCGCGCCAGGCACACCGCCGTCTGCACCAGGCAGCAGTAAAACGCCGTCTGAGCCTGAAAAATCTATAGATGAACCAAAACCTGCTCAACCGGCAACGCCTCAAACCACTTGGACATGCAGCTGCGGCCGGGAGAATAAAGGTAATTTCTGCGTCGCCTGCGGCAAACCCAAAGGTTAAGTGTCTGCCTGCGACGGGTTTATTGGTTATAGACGCAACTGAAGCTGCGGGCTGAAGACGCATCAAAAACTGCGAGGCAAGGCTGCAAAACATATATTTCAGATTTAATCATATTTTGTTATCAACATTATAAACGCTGACTTTTTTCAAGCTGCCAGACCATTAAAATCGTTATAAAAAAACAAGAAGCGAATACCAGCATATTTAGAAAAACGGCCGGGGAATACGACGCCTTTTTTCTAAAAACAAACGGAGGAGCGATTATGTATTGTCCAAGTTGTGGAAAACAAAACCCGGATGGATCGAAATTTTGCGAAAGCTGCGGCTCTAATATGAGCAGCCAGCAAAACGGCTCGCCGCCATCACAGCAATCGAGCTACAGCCCGCCGCCGCCATCACAGCAGCAAAGCTACAGCCCGCCGCCGTCACAGCAGTCGAGCTATAGTCCGCCGCAGCAGCAGCAAAGCTACAACACACCCCCGCAGCAAAACTATTCACCACCCACCTATTCGCAGCCGGGTCAGTCTTCTTATGGCTCACAGGGTCTGGATGCGCCGCTGACCATGGGCAATTACATCGTCATGATGCTGCTGTCTTCCATTACCTGCGGGATCGCGCTGCTTGTCTGGGCTTTTGGCAGTAATGTCAATACCAACAAGAAAAACTATTCACGCGCTGTTCTTTTGATGAGTCTGATTGCTATAGGGCTATCCATTCTGTTTTCGGTTGTATTTGCGGGTGTGCTGGGTACTATGTTCAGCTCCGGGTCTGGCTGGTAAGCGTTTATGGCAGCGATCAGAAACTTTTTTAGAATCATCATCACAATCGTGGTGGTGATAGGTGTCTCCGCCGTTGTGATATTAGGTATTGTTGGTTATTTCAGCGATACAACCCGTCAGGCGTACAGTGTAGAGCAGGTGCATTATGAAGTTGTATTACAAGACAATGGTACCGCTTCTGTTGAAGAAACATGGACATTCAAGTACAATCGCGGTGATTTTACGTTTGCCTTCGTTGAACTCGATCTGGCGGCGGAAAATATCCGCGTATCGGAAAACGACCGCTTCTTTACGCCGCTCGATCAGACCGCGACGTCGCGGCCTGAGGCGCACTTTGCCGTTGAAGAGCGGCATGGAAGCTACTACATTGAATGGTATTACCGAGTTACATCACCGGATACACGCTATTTTACCTTGCACTATGACATCCCGGAAGCGGCGATAACCTATAGTGATACAGTTGTTTACTTCCAGAAATACTTAAGCGAAACCAATACCACCGATATTGGCCTGGTGACCGCGGCGGTTCACTTGCCTTCCGGCGCAGACAGCGGCAACACGCTGATCTGGGGCCATGGTCCCGGCCACGGCAACCTTGAGTTTAATGACCAGAATCCAAACCAGGTAGACCTCTCGATCAGACGCCCGGGTACCGGCAACTATGTTGAGGCCCGCTTTCTGATGCCAAGAGACAGTCTGAGCAACCCCAGCCGTGTTGAAGACATTCCCATGTACGACAGGGTATACGAAGAAGAGATACAGGCTGCCAGAGCGGCAGACCGCTTTTTGCTGCTCAGCCGGGTTTTATTCGCATTGGCACTGGTGATTGTGATTGCGCTGCTTATCATTACTTTTAAACTCAAAGTCAAGCATAAGGATGTGTTCACCAAACATCAGCCGGTGCAGACACCGCCATATTATCGTGATGTGCCGGCCGCAGTGCCGCCGGCGATCGCGGCGCGCATGTTTTTCTTTTACAAGAAAAAACCTAAGGATTCAGAGCTGATCAGCCATTCAATCCTGGATATGATCCACCGGAAAGTGATCTTTGTCACCCCGCAGCAAAACGGCCGTAAAACCGAAACCTGGCTGCAGCTGGCACAAACACCTGACGGAAAGCTTGATCTGCTCGACCATGAACAGCCGATTATCGACTTCCTGTTCAGGCATGCCAGCGGCGGGCAGCCGCATCTGACAGTCAG
>SLHU01000427.1 GCA_007135995.1 Clostridiales bacterium
AGCTTATTAAGTTCTTCACGCTGAGCCTCACCTTTTTTAACCAGATCTCCGGCAAATTCGCGCGCTTCCTTTTGTGAAAGCTCGCCTTTGCGAACCATATCCTCAACTGTCTCTTCAATTTTCTCGCGAGACCATTCCGCCATACCTATACCAAAACTAAGAGATTTTTCGAAAAAAGATTTAACGTCTGACATAATATACCTCCTGTTATCGTACCTGTGTATAAGGTAAGTGTCCTAAGGCTAATTATACCATATTTTCATTTTTTTCAAAATTATGTCTCATGACTTGGTTTATTTTTGACGATTTTAATCGCGTTTAAAATAGCGCCAAGCACGTCTGCCTGCTGCTGCACAACAGTCGCGTCAATTTCTGTCATCAGTTCGCCGACGCGCGTGATCACATACTTAGGCGGCAGGTGATTCAAGGCCAGTGCCATTGTATCGATATAGCAGCGATCACAGTCACACATGCCATTTTCTGCCATCAGCTTACGCAGATCTTGATCGACAATGGTTTCCATATGGTTCTTCAGTTCGTAATGCATGCTGTTCCTCCCGGCTTGATAAGCCTCGCAGTTAATACTTACATAAAATCATCTGATGATAACTTGAGCAGAAAGGGCCATGAACATTGTGTCACCGGTGAAAAAATTTATCCGGTTATTGAGTTCATCCATACTGGTTTTTTCTTTCAGATATGCCTGATTGTCCACATCATGATCGATTGGCTGGTCACATCATGACTGACTGGCTGACAGACGTTTTTTCTGCAGATCAAAAATAGTCTGAATCAGACGTTCCTGATCTGCCTGCTGAAGCTCGATAAACTGAACGGCAATCCTGTAACGTTTATCCCTGCCTGTTCTTTCTTCGTCGCAGCGAATGATCTGGCCTTTCACATCCAGCTGATCTCCGCCTGCCGGAAGCTGAAGATTCAGTACCGTGTGGACAGGCACAGGGATATCGCTGATCAGCTGAAGCCCGCCGCCGCTGATATCATGCGTAAAAGCTGTCAGAGGCGTGTCTAGCGTGTGCTCAAGCGCGTTGCCTGGCTGGTTAGCGAAAGACCTCTGCTCCGCCGCGGACAGCTGCCTGTTATTATTTGCAGGCAAAGCAGCGCCGTTTTTGATCTCTTTACCTGCAGCCTTGTCAGTGTTGTTCCCGGGCACAGCAGGTGTAAGCGCAGACGGGTTTTCAGGCGTATCTGCTGACTGATCTGTGCTTTCGTGGCTGGCCAGCTGCCAGCTGACTTCCAGCGTACAATCAATGCGAAAATGGGCACGACGCTGCAGCCGCCGCGCTTTCTCGTTTTGCCTGACTTTAAAAAATACCACCTGGTCACTGATACCACGGTTCATTATCACCCCATGAACTCGCCAGATGCCGCGAAGCGGTTCAATATAGGTGATTTCCACCTGTGTGCCTTCTGGCCAGTTTACAACCCGGAAATTTTGAATCGGTGCCGCGATCATCAGATCAGCATCCTCCGGGTCTTCCAGCAGCTGGCTCACGAGCCAGTCTGGCTGATCTGCTGATGCATCTGATGAAGGAGCCGCCGCCGGTGAAGCCGATACGCTTTCAGCAGCCGCCGATGAAGCCGATACACTGTCAGCAGCTGCCGCTGGTATCCCGGCCGGCGCGTCAAAGATTCGTCTTATTTCCAGTCGCTGCCCCGGTTTGATCTGGCCCTTTTTCATTTCTGGCTCCTTTCATTTTGACTGCATAACACACATTGACCTGTCATGTGCCGTTTTCAGGGATCATGCACGCTTTTTGCCGCTCACCTTTTAACATCACATACATCATAACAGACGGCTGATCAGCTTAGCAATTTCACAATCTGGCATGCATTGACAGGCACACTGAAATAATAGCCCTGCACAGTGTTGCAGCCGATCTGGCATAAAAAATCGTATTGATCTTTCGTTTCGACACCCTCTGCAACCACACTTAGTTTTAGAATATGGGCCAGCATGACAATCGTATTGATGATGGCCGAGTCAACCGAGTCTGACTGAATATCCTGAATAAAGGAACGATCTATTTTCAGCCTGTCAAGTTTAAAATGCTTGATATAGGTCAGTGATGAATAGCCTGAACCAAAGTCATCGAGCGCGATCCGCACACCCATATCCCGCAGCTGATCGAGCAGTTTTTGCACATTCTTTGATGTGTTTATGTAGATGCTTTCTGTGATTTCCAATTCGATCAAGCCTGGATCCACGCCGGTTTTATCGAACAATTGCTTCAGATTAAGGAAAAAATCAGATGCCTGAAACTGCGTGGTTGAAATATTCACCGCAACCGGAACCACCGGCAGACCGTGCGCTTTCCAGCAGCTGATCTGCCTGAAAACTTCTTTGAGCACCCAGTGGCCGATCGGCACCATCAGGCCGCTGATCTCAGCAATTGGAATAAAGTCCAGCGGCGGTATAACCTTATCGCCGTCCTGCCAGCGAAGAAGCGCTTCCATACCGTTTATCTTACCGGTCACCGCATCGTACTGCGGCTGATACATCACAAAAAACTGATTCAGCAGCAGAGCTCTGCGCAATCGGTTAATCATATTGCTTTTCTGAGCCGGCAGCACGTCATCCTTGAGCAGAAAATAATCCGGTTCCTTATACCGGTCAGATAACGTACCGGCCACAAGCATTTGTCCGTCATCCATCAGCAGCTGCCGGATTTTCAGCATAACGGTACAAACACGGCCAGTACGGCAGACGATGCGGTGCTTAACCGCCATCTCATGAGCCGTAATTTCATAAGTCTTTTTCTGGAACAGTTTGATCTGCCGCAGAAAGCCGCTGATATCATGAGGGTGTATGATTTTCAGATAGTCTTTCAGCCTGACAATTTCACTTTGATGATACCCCGTCATCGTCATCCAGTTTCGACTGAAATGCAGGGTATTTGCTTGCCGGTCCAGATACCAGAAGACATCATTAAGCAAGCCTGAATGGTCAACCAGTTCAAGATTCAGCTGGTCCCAGATGTTTTGTTTTATCTGATGTCTCATGCCTTCTCCCTTGCATAATGAGCGCTTCGTGCTTTCACTGCATCCTGATGCCAGGCGAAAGAAAAATGTTTCTCTTTCCAAAGGCTGCCGGCTTTCGCCGAGTGATCACTGACGTATTTTCTGCCTGAAGACCTATGAACCTTCTGTCTGGAGGCCTATGAATCTTTTGCCTGAAGACCTATGAGCCTTCTGTCTGAAGACCTATGAGTCTTCTGTCTGAAGACTTATGAGCCTTCTGCCAGCAGATTTATAATAAGATCAGGCATTTCACTAAGCGCCGCCTGGTACTCTACAGCGCCCATATCATAAGCGGCTTTCGGCATGCCATAGACCACACAGCTGGCCTCATCTTGCCCGATTGTCGGAAATCCGCGCCGCCGCATTGACAACAAACCCTGGGCGCCGTCTTTCCCCATACCGGTGAGAATGATGCCCAGCGCCTGAATGCTGCCAATCCGGCAGACAGACTCAAACAGGCGGTCAACCGAAGGGCAGTGTCCGCTGACCTTAACGCCTTTCCGACTTTCAATAAATAGCCCGCCTTGCTTTTTGACAACTGTCAGGTGATGCTCGCCCGCGGCAACTATTGCTTCGCCCCGGCCAACCTGCAGACCATCAACGGCTTCTTTTACGTTCAGGCGGCTGTTATGATTCAGCCGCTCCGCATATAGTTTGGTAAAAACTGACGGCATATGCTGTACAATCACAACCGGCGGCATTGATGCCGGCAGCGTACGAAGGATCTTATCCACCGCTTCCGTACCGCCGGTCGACGCGCCGATCGCGATAAGATCAAGGCGCTGCGTCCCGGTTCTCAGCGGCGATCTGACCCGCATCTGGTTGGCGGTCTGCTTTTGATTCCCCAGCTTTGCTGATGACGCAATTTTAATCTTGATCTTCAGCTCGCGCACCATGGCATCCAGGCGGTCGGCACGGCCCGCGTCTGGTTTTTTAACAAACTCAACAGCACCGGCTTTTAAAGCTTCAAAAACACGCGAATCCGCTGAGCTGACCATCACCACCGGTATCGGATACTGCGGCAGAAGGCGTTTGAGAAACTCAATCCCGTTCATGCGCGGCATTTCGACATCAAGGGTGAGGACATCCGGTTCCAGCTCAAGAATTTTATCTCGCGCCATAAAAGGATCGGAAGCGGTTCCCACCACTTCCAGATCTGGCTCTTCATTTAGCTTCGCGGCAACTGTTTCGCGAAATAACAGCGAATCATCAATGACCAGTACTTTAATTTTTCCTTTTATCGGCATCATGCTACCTCAGTTGGCTATTGTTGACAGGTATCTGCTTAATACGGTTTCTGATAGATCGCCGGACGTATATACTGATAGTTCGTTGTAAGCTTGTTAATGGTCTCGGCATGACCAATCAGCAAGTATCC
>SLHU01000345.1 GCA_007135995.1 Clostridiales bacterium
ATCTATGATATGATTTTACCATTACTTTAAAAATTCGATAATATGATATTTTTACAAAATAAAAGAACCCTGCCTGATCATCAAAAAACCATAACAGGATGACATTTTAAGCAACAGGAGTCGTAAAAAATGGTAAGAATAATCAATAAAATGATCTGGATTGCCTTCCTGAGTCTGTTACTGTTGGGAGTGCCTGTGTTATCAGGCAGAATCGCCGATTTATTCAGTTATCGCGCCGTGGATCCAGATGGCGCTTTCGCCTGGATATCCGTTCATCATATTGTGCAGGCCCTGATTTTCCTGGCCATCATGCTGATGATCAAAAAACTGCGTGCTGTTGATTTTGGCTTCAGCTGGGGCAACAAAACCCGCGGCAGGCAATATGTGATCAAATTCACGCTAATCTTCGGCATGGGCTCTCTTGTCTCATACATTATTTCCGTCATATCGCAGGCATTTGAAACGTTTGCCTATCCTTTGAATGCTTTAAATATTGTCGGCTATCTTAGCTTTCAGCTATTGCTGTCAGGGCCGTCGGAAGAATTAATCTTCAGAGCCTTCGCCATCACCTTATTCGCCTGGGTGCTTAAGGGGCGAATCTTCGGAGGCAAGCTAAGTTCAGCCAATCTAGTCGCAGCTGTCATTTTTGGCATGGCACATATGAGCTTTTCGTTAAGCCCTTTTTCAGTCAGCTATAATCCATACCAGGTTGCCATGTCATTTGTTCTGGGCTGTATTTACGGTGACTGCTACGAGAAAACCGGCAGCATGTACTATCCGATGATACTGCACAGCATCAGCAATGTCATCATGGTCAGTTTCCAGATTATCGCGACTGCTGTTTTTTCCTGAAAATTTCGGTCTGCCGCTTTGGTGCCTTATGAAAGAAGCGACAGCACCTGAAGTGAAACAGGCGGTAAAGTCAAGTTCTCCGTCTTCTGATGGTTCACGGTCAGTTTTCTGCCAGACTCCCAGACGGGCTTCGTGTCATCAGGACCTTTGCCTTGAAACAGGAAGGTCAGACCAGCGTTATAAACGGGTCCGTCAATATCAAGACTGACTTCCTGCTGCACCGCCGATTTGTTCAGAAGGAACACATTTAACTGACCGCTGTCCGGATCAAAGCTGGCAAAGGTGACAATCTCCGGCGTCCGTGAGATCTCAACCAGTTCACTTTTAAGAAATTCCCCCCAGATTGCCAGCGCTCTTCCGGGCGGCAGCAGTTCATTTCGGTCGTCCAGCGCATACCACAAAAGTTCGTGCGTCTTTTCCTCCATCCAGCGTGTGTTCCAGACCATGCCGTATTCAATCCGGGGAATGAGCATCATCTGGCCGATCATCTCAAATGTCACCAGCGCATGTCCCAGGTTATTATCCGGCGGCCAGCCATCCTCTGCATAATCCATTGAGTTAAGTTCACTGACCACAACCTTCAGCCTGTCTTTATGCGCCGAAGCAAAATCGTCTATCGCCTGAAGCGCTGTTTGGGCCGACTCCATAAGATTGATTTCTCCATGTTCGGCATAATACTGATAACCTTTCCAATCCCAGCATGAATAACTGCTGACGGTCAGAAAATCAAGATCATCAGCGGCACCGGGCAAGAATCGCTGCCACCAATCACGGTTGTTGCCGCTGGCACCAACGCGAATATCGGGATCTACCTTTTTCATTTCTTTAGAAAACAAACTGACAATCCCGGCGATATCTTCCGGCTCACCTGTCTGATTATGCCAGTTTTCATTGCCGATCTCCCAGTTGACAACACCATATTTTTTCACCTTATTGGCGTAGCGCACCCACTCAACCGCGTTTTCAAGATAGCGTTCCATCGGAACGCCCGTTCGTGCCAGACTGTCGTATCCAACCACAATGTGCGGTGTCGCACCAACAGCCTTGACAACTTCCATGAACGCATCAAAATCCATTATCTGATAATTTTCAGCAAACCGGCGATAGCTGCCTATAACCTGCGGTGCGGGTTTTAGCGCTTTCAGATCTGAAAACAAGTGAAAATCTGACTTTTCACCACCGGGATAACGCAAGTACTTCACACCCATCTGGCGCAGCGCTTTTTGCAGTGATTGGCATTCGGGATAATTCGCGTCAGCGTCACGCAGGTAATTGATGTTGATCCCGAACGGTTTGCGGGCTGTGTCAGCCAGTGTTTGATGCGTATTAACATATAGAGTCTGCATAGGAACATCCTTTCTTCGTCAGCATTTTTGCATTAATTCAGCGTCTGTTCGTTTTCTGCTGGTAGGCCTTGGGGGATATGCCGAAGTATTGATGAAACAGACGGGCAAAATATTTCGAGTTATCGATTCCCACCTGATGTGCTGCCTGATAAATCTTACAAGAGGGATCATCCAGCAGGTTTTTTGCGGCTTCCATCCGCACCTGGTTCAGATAGTCCGAAAAGTTCATGCCAGCTTCTTCTTTAAAATACTTACTGAAATATGAGTAGCTCATAGAAAAAGCTTCCGCGACTGTCGACATATCAATATCTTCACTGTAATGGTCTTTTATATAGTTCATCATCAGATGAATCAGGCCAACCTGATTCTCTTTGTATCGGCCAGAGAATAACGCGCCAGCTTCGTTCTTGATAAAAATGCGCAGTTCAGACAATGTGGCAAATGAAAAAAAGTCTTTTTCCAGACTGTTGCAGACAATTCCGTTGCGTTCATGGAACACTTCGCTGATCGCCAGCAAAACAGACAAATACAAGTCGTGAACTGAAGCGATGGTCAAGCCAGCAAAACGGCTGTCCATAAATATCTCGTCGATCAAAGTGTTGAACTGTGTTATATGAGCGGCCCGCAAGGCTGCTTTCAGCGACAAAATCTGATTTGGATCCAGCAGCGGCTGGTCTTTTCTGGCGTCCAGAGACGCGTAGGTAATCAGTGTCTGTTCAGGATAAAGTATCTTATAAGCCATTGCCGTATCCACTTGCTTGTATAGCCGTCCCAGAGACTCAATGCCCGCCTGACAGTTGCTGACAGCCGCGAAAAATCGCTGGTCAGCAGACTCCCTGGCCTTTACCGTTACCTGCTGAAAGCATTTGATAAAATTGTCAAATTCAATTTTGGGGCTGAAATTAACCAGAAAGATCACTTCATCATTTTTGGGCAGAAAACGATGCGTGCGCACGGGATACTCCTTAAAGCGGGTATCCAGGCACACAGTAAAGGTGCGGGTCAGACTGTCAAGGGTCAGCGAACTGAGTTTACCGGTTGCCCTGAGCTGGAGCAGACAAAAGTTCGTGTAAGGGAATAGCAGCTCAATGCCTTCCACCTGATCCAGTATGCTGCTGACAGTCAGCTGCTGCCATGAAAAAACCTTATGCAGGAAATTATCCAGCACAGCCCGGCGGTATCGTTCTTTTTCACGCAGCTGATCCTCATCAGACGCGGCCGTCTGCTTTTGCTCAAGAAAAATCCGGTTGATGACACGTTCAAGTTCTTCAATTGTCACTGGCTTGAGCAGATAATCAACAGCGCCCAGCAAAAAAGCCTGCTTCACGTAGTCAAATTCTGCGTAACCGCTGAGCACAACAATTGAGACTTCCTGATCAATTTGCCTGATCTGCTTCATCATCTCCAGGCCATCCATAACCGGCATGCGAATATCAGTTATGACAATATCCGGCTGGTGCAGATGATATTGTGATAAGCCTTCCTTACCATTACCAGCTGTGTAAATTTCATCTACAGCGATTGAATCAAGCCGCTGGATCATGGATGTAATGCCCTGACAAATCAAATCCTCATCATCTATAATCAATATTTTTGTCACAAACTCACCTGCCCTTCCGGCTGTTTGATTGGCATACGGATTGTTGTCCGGGTGTACTGTCCGGGAACACTGTCAATCACCAGGTGATACATATCTCCATAAAATAACCGCAATCGATTATTGATATTGCTCAGACCAATACTAAAGTCATGTGTCACTTGTTCTTTTTCATCTGTATGCGTGATCATCTGCTGATTAATCTGACGCAGCTTATCCTCCGGAATCCCGGCCCCGTCATCAATCACATCGATCATCAGAAGATCCTCAGTCACTTTGATTTCAATCAAAATGTTCAGTTTCTTTCTCTTATCCGTCATGCCATGCTTTATGCTGTTTTCAATCACCGGCTGCAAAACAAACTTAATCATGTTGATCTGTCCTGCAAACTCCGGCTGCCTGATGCTGAAATCAATCCGGTTGCCAAATCTCAGTTTCTGAATATTGACATATTTCTGTACGTAATAAAGTTCATCGCTTAAGGTGACAAACAAGGTGCTGTCCGCTATGTTATAACGCATGATTTTGCCAAAATCAGCCATGGCACCGGCGGTCTGATATTCTTTGGCCAGTTCCATCTTCATCCGGAAAATATCAATTGTGTTATAAA
>SLHU01000124.1 GCA_007135995.1 Clostridiales bacterium
ATACATTTCCAACCGGCATAAATCAGGTTCCACCTTTCAAATCTCTTCCAGTTTATTTGTTTACTGGTTGTCTTTTTTATCACTCATAAACGGTTCACATAGCTATTTAGCAGACCACACATGCAAAATTCGGCAAGCTCCAGCAGTCCGCACTACAACATCGACATATGTAAATCATTGCACATTGCACAAGTCAGTCTCTCTATAAAAAGCATCAGTCATATTAAAACTTGAAATAACAGACATTCTTTATGCAAAAACGATAATTATTACACCGAAATCATAGCAAGTATATCAACAAATGTAAATATTCATATAATCAGCGAATGTGCTTTATTCAATATCTGTTAACATTTATTGTTAATTGCACAGCCACAGGGTGTGTGCTTATCTGCGTTTGATTGATATGCTATTCTTTAGAATATATTCAATATTTATTTTGCATATGATATAATGACAGTTAAGCAGCTGACTGATTTGTGCACTGTGCATAGTCTCAGGCTTTCGAGACACTAGAATCTGTTTTTTAATTTGACAGGTGCTGATCTTGATCAAGATGTCAGTTTTTGAGTGACGATAGCCATTATTCTTTGTATTAAAAGGCTGAAAAAGTCTGGACAAGATGCTGAGAACTGCATAAGATGAAGTATCAGATAAGGTCTAAGCATGCTCTTAGTTAAGAATGAGATCAGCAAAATATTTTAAAACGGTCAGTTTGAGTCAGCTCAAACGAACTGCAGGCCGAAGGGGGGAATCAGAAGCGATGTTCAAGCAAAAAGTCAGATTGAAATTTGGAACGATATTTATGCTTCGCTATGTCGCGCTGCTGATTATTCCGATTGTCCTCACATCGATTATTTTTACCCGCACAATCAGAACAATTGAGTCGAATACCATTGACTCCAATATCAGCATGCTTTCAGCCGCTAAAGATTCGTTTGAGAGCAGGCTATCAGAAGTAGACCAGATTATGAATCAGGTTGCCTGGGACACGAAGGTGATCAGTTTTACCACCTTGCGGGATCCCTTTCGCGGTGCTAACACCTATCGCGTGGTGGAAACCCGGGAGCAACTTTACAACTATAGTCTTTTGAACAACTTCATTTATGACTATTACGTGATCTATCTAAACAGCGAGATCATTCTCGGGCCCAGCCAGACATATCATATTGATCGATTCACACCAGATCATTTTAACTATGCGGGTGTGGCACCTGAACAGATTCTAAATGAGATCACGGCGCCTTATCCGCGTCCTGTCCTCTATCCCGAACGACAGCTTCAGTTCAGGTCACAGACGCAGTATGTGATGCCTTACATTCGCGATTTGAGTCATACGCCATTGGGCCGTCAGGCCAAGATTATGTTTCTTCTCCGCACAGAAGAAATTAACAATTTGCTTTCAGGCTTTGACATTGCCGGCGGCGGCTGGGTCTATATTGCTGACGGCAACGATATTTTGTTCAATATTGAAGTACCTGATGACCTTGACTATACATTCTTCTCACAGATGATTGAGCAAGGAGCATTGACAGGCCATACAATAGAGACGGTTCAGGGCGAAAAACTTTTACTTACCTATGTCCTTTCTGATGATAGCCAGTTTCAATATGTGGCGGCACAACCCTACGACCAGGTCATGGTGAATGTCGCCAATATTCGCCGGTTCAGCTATATGCTGTTTGCGTCAGCTATTTTACTGGGCCTGCTGCTTGCTTTTTTCTGGTCGAGCCGCAGCAGCCTGCGGATTGGCCGGACATTTGAGCTTCTGAATCGTTATCACGACAGGCCTGTCCAATATAAGGATCCTTTCGAACAGGTTCAACAATCAGTCAGCAGCATGATCAAAGATAACCAGGCCTTAACCCAAACCATTGAGCAACAGGCGACTTTCCTGCGCAGTTCTTTCTTTTCGCAGCTGATCTATGCAGATTTCGCCTCTGAAGAGGACCTGCTGACGAACGCACGCTATATTGGGCTGGATTTTACAAGCGACGCCTATGCAGTGCTTGTTGTGCAGATCCTGGGCTATGGTCACAGCCTCCATGGTATTGATGAAGATATCATGCGGGAACTGGATATCAGACGTTTAAAAATCACGGAAACGCTGAAAAAGAATAGTCTGACACATACCTATTATCATGATCTGTCTCGATACCGGGTGATGATGATCATGCAGCTTGGCAGATCACACCTTAAAGATTACCGGAGAATAATTGCGGCTTACATGCAACAGTCAGCGGAAGCGATCCGGCAGGAACACGGCATAGAAGTACGGATGGCCTGGGGCGATCCCTGCATGAAAGCACTTGATATTTCGCATCGGGTACAGCAGGAAATCCGCACACTCGATTATGCGCAGGTAAACCAGAATGTTGGTCAGATTCTATATTATCCCGACATCCTCAGCCGCTGGACAGATGTCTTCTACCCCAAAGAATGGGAATACCGCCTGATCAGTTATACAAGAGAAGGTAATGCTGACAAAGTATCGGATATTCTTCATGATCTGATCAGGCGCAATACAGAGGAGAGAAAGCTGCCAGCCAGTATGATTCGCTTATTGTATGGGCAGTTATATGGTTCACTGCTGCGTGCTGTTCAGGAAGCATCTGTAAAAAGCCCTGATTTAACGCTGATTGAGGAGAACGCTTCGGGGAAATTTATAATTGAGCCACCTTACGTCAACGTTTTTAAACCCTTAATTGATGGTTTTCTGAGTGTCTGCCACATAATTAACGAGCGAAAAGAAGACCAGCAGTCGCTTCTCAGCCGGGAGCTTCGGCAGTATATCGAGCAAAATTATTCAGACAAGGATTTATCACTTAATAAATTGTCTGATGTATTCAATTATTCTCCTGCCTACTTATCGCAGTTCGTCAAAGAAAACATGGGAGAACATTTTTCTGTATTGCTGGAAGACATCCGAATGACAAAGGCAAAACAGCTGCTGCGGGCCAGCTCACGATCAATATCTGAGATATCAGAACAAGCCGGATATAATTCTTCTAATACTTTTTGCCGCGCTTTCAAACGGCTGTATGATATTTCACCCGGGCAGTACCGCCGTGATCGCATCATCAGCCAGCCTCCGGAAAAACGTTAAGCATTGTGCAGATAGAAGACCAGCTGGTGTTCCTGTCTGGTATATATGAGACCAGCCAAATGCCGCACGAGTCTTGTTTTTCCAGCGCAGGACGGGTTGTCCTGACTAGCCAAACGCCGCGCGAGCCCTGCTTTTCCAGCGCCGGACGGGTTCTCCCGGCCAGCCAGACGACGTACTAATCTTGCCTTTCCCAGCGCAGAACTGGTTTTCTGGCAGCTGCCGTTTCATCTAGTCTGGATACAACCATTTTCAATGGTGCCTGCTGCAATAAATCAGGACTTTCATATGCTTCCTGGCAGATTCTTTCCATGACCGCGATAAACTGGTCAAGTGTTTCCTTGTTTTCAGTTTCTGTGGGCTCGATCATGAGCGCTTCTTTAACGATGAGCGGGAAATAAATGGTTGGCGGATGTATGCCAAAATCAAGCAGCCGCTTCGCGATATCAAGGGTTAAAATGCCGGTTTTGTCTTTGATCGTCTGCGCTGACAAGACACACTCATGCATACAGAGTCGATCAAAGGGCACATCAAATAGTTTGCCCAATCTTGCCTGTACATAGTTGGCATTCAGGACAGCTGTTTCAGACACCTCGCTCAAACCCTCCGAACCTAATGTCATGATGTAGGCCAGGGCACGCAAAGCGATAGAAAAATGACCATAAAAGCTTTTAACCCGGCCAATTGATAAAGGACGGTTATGATCAAAATAATACGCTTGATCTCGCTTTTCGATCAGCGGAGACGGCAGAAAAGGCACCAGTCTTTCAGTGACACCAACCGGTCCTGAACCAGGACCGCCTCCGCCATGCGGGGTGCTGAACGTTTTATGCAGATTTAAATGAACCACATCGAAACCCATATCCCCCGGCCTTACTTTACCTAAAACGGCATTCGCGTTCGCACCATCATAATAAAGCAGGCCACCTGCCTGATGCACCTTCCTGGCTATTTGAAGAATATCTTTTTCGAACAGTCCCAGCGTATTCGGATTAGTCAGCATGATGCCGGCCGTCCGGCTGCTGAGCCTTGCTTCCAGTGCGTCAAGACTGACACAGCCCTGACTATCAGAAGCGATCTCAATGACTTTAAATCCGGCAAGAGCCGCTGAAGCGGGGTTTGTGCCATGTGCGGAATCCGGGATCAGCATTTCATCACGATCCAGATTGCCTTGCTGTTCGTGCCAGGCCTTAATCATAAGCAGGCCCGTCAGTTCTCCATGCGCGCCGGCTGCCGGCTGAAGTGTAAACCGGCTCATACCGGTTATCTCACACA
>SLHU01000366.1 GCA_007135995.1 Clostridiales bacterium
ATATTATGAATCAGTTTGATTGAGGCACTGAAGCTTTAGACATAAACTTTGATTCAAAACCAAGCCACTTCAACTATAAATCGCGTATCGTATCTGAAACAAAATCCGCCTGATTTCATATTGTCATTATAACATGGATCATGCGTGACAAAGCATCAATCCTCGATGTATGATAGAGCGAAGAGTATATACGGAGGATTACACATGGATCAGATAGAGAAGCAAATAGAAGCCAACAAACAGGCCTGGAGTAAACTCTCAAAAGATCACTACATCCATTATAAGGAAAAGCTGCTGCGGCATGAGCTTAAGCTTAACCCCATGGTTGACGCGGAACTGGGCGACATTAAAGGTAAAAAGATCTTGCATCTGCAGTGCAATACAGGCGCGGATTCAATCTTACTGGCCAGAAAAGGTGCGCTGGTCACAGGGGTGGATCTTGTTCCGGAAAACATATTCTACGCCCGTCAAATGGCAGAAGACTGCAAACTCGACACTTTGCAGTTTGTTGAATCAGACATTTTGAAACTAACCGATGTTCACCAGGGCCAGTATGATATTGTTTTGACGAGTGATGGTGCCATTGGCTGGATACCGGATCTCAACCAGTGGGGAAAAGTGATTGCTCATTTTCTGAAAGACGATGGATTTTTTTACCTGCATGACGGACATCCTTTTATGATGATTTTTGATGAAGACGCGCTGGATAAAGGCGAACTCGTGGCCAGATATCCATATTTCAAGCAGACTGCCGATCTGGATGATTCCATAGGCGGCTATGCCGGCGAACCCATGAAAGCAGATAACTATTACTGGGGCCATCAGCTCAGCACAATAGTCAATGGTCTTTTGAGCGGCGGTCTATATATCACATACATCAAAGAATACGATCGTTGTGTTTCTGGCATGGGCGGCAGCACCCTTGATGCAAACGGTCTTTGCTACTATCCTGAACTGGAAGGAAAACTGCCGCTGCTTCTCAGTCTGAAAGCTGAGAAAAAAAGCTGACAGCCTTATCCGCGCGGCCGGCCGATGTACCAGTTGGCTCTTTTGCTCACGTTTACCACACGCACATCAGAAAAACAGGCTTTCATCTCAACCAGACAGTCCTTCATTTCTCGCTCAGCCTGTCTGATAAAGCGGAAATAATCGCCGCCCTCCAGCCATTCGACTAATGTGACCAGAGGCGACCGTCTGTCATTATAGTCATGGATAATCACAGCCCGGCTGGCAACTCGGCTCATTTCCGCGTACATCTTTTTTCTGTCCTCTGCCTGCAGGCCATGTGCGACATATGATGAGATGGCAATATCAAAACTATTATCAGCAAAAGGCAAAGTCTTCAGCACATTTGCCTCCAGAAACTGTATGCCCACATCATCAGGCTTGTTTGCTGGATCCACTGCCTGCGTGACATTCATCTTGTGGCCGGCATTTGCTTTTAGCCTGACATTTGCTTTGCGTCTGGCGATGTTAAGCATTCTGACAGCCGGGTCAATCCCGGTCACTTTGAGCCCGCATGCATGAAGCGCAGCACATAATGCGCCTGTCCCGCAGCCAACGTCGAGGATGGTATCATATTCAGTCAGATCTGTTTGCTGCCTGATCTTCAGAATGACTTTGATATAGTGTCGCTTCTGATAACGAAAAAACAAACCATAAACAGGTGCGATCAGATTAAACAGCAAGTGATGTTCGGTTTTACTCAAAATATGTCCTCCCGAGCGGATGCATAAACACTGATCTAAATCCTTACCTTCCAAGCCTGCAGCTTACATGGGTTTATGTACAATTGATTGAATATAAAAACAAGCATCAGCATGGTTTCATCACTTTATATCCTATCACATTTTGCAGAAGACAGCTTATAATCAACAGGCAGCCGATATCAAAACGAAGTGTATATAAAGTGCATGGTTGACATGGTCATTTCAAAAAAGAAAATGATGATTGAGTGCGCAAACCAAATCAGTTCTGACATGTTCGCCATGCTGATGATTCAGTCATTTTAAAATCAGCTGCCTTGCGGGAAACGAGGCACCATCACACTTTTCACTAGCGGGCAGCACCTGATTGATTCCATCTGATCAGTCGATCGATTCCAATTGATATTATTCACCACACTGCGTACAATAGTAATGACGGGGAAAGTATTATAAGCCCTGTTAATTTATAGCATAAATCGCGAGATCCCTTAATAATCAAAGTCTGCAAAAGAGTTATGTGAGGAGATGAGCACATGATGCATTCACCTTCAAATGAAGTTCGCGACACGCCGCAAAATGGCCAGGCAACAATCAGTAATGGACAGATGAAGCTCTTTCCTCCTCAATTTGAAGGTCTTCCTGCCCGGATTGAACCAGGTGACCATATCCGAATCCTGGTAAATGGGCAGCCAATCAGCCAGCCTGTCGCTGTTTGCCAAAACGATGAGATCATCGTGGAAACGATTTCAGATCCAGCCAGTACAACATGCCAGATTGATCTGTCGTCAGACCAGATGCAAGCTTCGGTGAAACTGATAAAAAAAGAAGGATGTACCTATCGTGTCCTCGATGCGGAACCCGTCAACCATCTGGTTATTCGGGCTGATGTTCATGAACGCATAATCGCGCCGATCCATCCGAAGACAGTCCGTGAAAATCTGACACATGCTGGTGTCTGCTATGGAATCGACCCGACCATGATTGATGAGGTATGCCGTACGCTGCCGGATGAGCCGGTTGTGGTTGCGAGCGGTTATCCGGGGCAACCGCCTGCAGATGGGAAAATAGTCTATTTGTTTGGCCAGTCGCAGCATGCACCAAATAGCCAGCAAGATCGGATTGACTACCGTGAAACAAACCAGATTGTATCCGTCACAGCAGGCGATCGGCTGGCCGAACGCATTCCTCCTGTAGCCGGAAAGGACGCGATCAAAGTAACGGGCCGGAAAATCTCTGCCAGGCCTGCAAGACCCTGCATGATAAAACCCGGCAAGGGTACAGCCTTAAGTGATGATGAACGCTATTATCTGGCGACAATAGACGGACAGCCTGAGATAAAAGGAAAAATACTTCAAGTTGTCGCTGTGTTTCAGACTAAAACAGTTGATATCAGCACGGGTCATGTCCGATTTCCCGGCCAGGTGAATATCAGCCAGGATGTCGCTGAAAACATGCTGGTTGAGGCAAAATCTTCAGTCCGGATCATGGGCAGTGTCAATCGGGCCCGGATTATTTCCGGCGCAGATATTGAAATTATCCAAAGCTCGATTGCCAGCCGAATTCAGGCCGGGGGCCATTCAGCTATTCATAAATCTGTCGCCAGCTATTTTCAGGAAATTCAGCTGATACTTAAACAATTGGCAGAAAATCTGCAGCTGATGCAGCAATCCTTCTCTGAAAAGGGAACCAGCAGCCCTATCAAAGAGGGACAGCTGATCAAGATTCTGATTGAAAAAAAGTTTCCTCAGCTGGAAGTCCAGATCACGCATCTGGCGACTTATATCCGGCAGCGTTCAGATTTTCTTGATAAATCAGTGATTGATCTTTTAGGCCTCCTGGAAACCCGGCTGCTGGGGATTGGACCGATTCAGCTAACAGGTTTTTTCCTGACGCAGATCATCCGGCTGATCGAGCAGACGGCTTCTCAGCTGTTAGAAGCCGCCGGCCAGCAAGGCAACATTCTCATCGGATACGTGCAAAATTGCCAGCTTGATGCCAGCGGCGATATTTTGATCCGCGGCAAAGGCTCCTATAACTCAGAACTGACAGCCGGCGGTTCGGTTCGAATGGTCGGTCAGCCTGGTATTTTCCGCGGCGGACAGATTCGAGCCGGCGGCAACATCGAAGCCGGTGAAATTGGTTCTCAGGCCGAGATAGCCACCCACGTCAGTGCCGGACGCGGAGCCCTGATCAAGGCTAGAATCATCTATCCGAATGTCACCATAACGTTTGCCAGCTTCAGCGAAAAGATAACGGTGAAAACTGGGAGTTTTTCAGCACGCCTGGCAGAAAAAGGCATCTTAATCACCGGCTATCCGCTATAAAAATGTTTGATACGCTTAAGTTAATTTGACAGCAGCGCGCTAGCCGTGCTTACGTACATCAGCCTGAGATTGATCGGATCATCACAGCGAGCGAAACCCTGCTGTATTCAATACATCACAGGCGGCAATACTCGTAACAGGCATCATGTTTCGTATCTTTCAGAATGCTAAAACAAATCACACGTCGCTTGCTTCATTGTCAGGTTGCGTTACGGCGGGTCTGTCGTTGCCAAAACTAATCGCTTCCTGCTCAAGCCTGATCCCCTGATCCAGCATGGTTTCGATGACTTCGTGAAATAAATGATAACGCGGATCTGTCAATGCTAATGCCAGTTTTTTCCGG
>SLHU01000107.1 GCA_007135995.1 Clostridiales bacterium
CGGCCAGGTGACACTGGACGCAGTCAATGAAGTCTTCCGGATTATGCATACCATTAAAGGATCATCCGCTATGATGGAATTTGACCAGGTTGCTGCTTTGGCACATGCGCTGGAAGACTTGTTTGATGTCCTGCGCGTTCAGCCAGATATCAACGTGGATACCCAGCTGCTGACCGACCAGGTACTGCAGTCAGCCGATTTTTTCAAAGAAGAAATCGCCAAGGCTGAAGCTGGCGGTATCCTGGACGGTGACTCGTCCAGTTTGATCAGTCAAGTAAAAGACTTTCATCAGCAGCTGGTCAGTGAGGCAGAAAGCCAGGCTGAGGCTTTAGATCAATCACCTGAAACTATTGCTGAAGACAGCGATACCGCACCGGTTCCTGTGCAGAATGAAGCGAAGCAAGAAAAGCCGGTCTTGATAGATCTGGGTGAAAACGGACCAGCCAGCTACTACGCGAAAATATATTTTGAAGAAGGCTGTCAGATGGAAAATATGCACGCCTTCGCCATTGTCCATAATCTGGAAAGTCATGTTGTGGATTGCTACTGTTTTCCTGCCGATATCGCTGATAATGAAGCGACAGCCGAGCTTATTCAAAAGCAAGGCTTTACCTTGTTTTTTACCGCTTTTGAACCAGAAGAAGATCTTTTTGTTTTTTTGTACTAAAGCCTTTTCCTGGAAAGTCTGGAAGTAAATAAAATTGACGCTATCCCGGAAACAGTTATCAGCGGCACGGCGAAAAATGATCCGCTTGACTTAAATAACCAGAGCGGCGGCGCAGCTGATGCCGATAGTTTGTATCTGTCAGAAGACAAAAATGAGCAGACAGGCAGGCTTGCTTTTACTGTTGATGATGCTTCTGGAACAGACAGCGGGTCAGACCAGACGCGTCCGGCAGCTTCCGATGATCAGGACCAGGAATCTGTGTTTAGCGGCACAGACACAGCTGTCCAGACAAACACACTAACTGCGGTTAAAGAGAAAGCCAGCGGCATGCGCACGCAAAGCGTGATCAGTGTCCATATCAGCAAGCTTGATACCCTGATGGACCTGGTGGGTGAGCTGGTCATTTCAGAAGCGATGGTCACCCATAATCCCGAGCTTGACAACCTTGAGCTGGATAGCTTTCATAAGGCGGCGCGTCAGCTGAACAAGCTGACCAATGAGCTGCAGGATATCGTGATGTCCATTCGTATGGTGCCGGTCGCCGCTACTTTCCATAAAATGCAGCGCATTGTGCGTGATATGACCCGCAAGCTTGGCAAAACCGTTCAGCTTCAGCTTGTCGGCGAGGAAACTGAGGTTGATAAGAGTATTATCGACCAGCTGGCAGACCCGCTGATGCACCTGATCCGCAACGGGCTGGACCATGGAATTGAGGCGCCTGCAGAACGCCTGGCTGCCGGCAAGCCGGCAGAAGGCACCCTGACGCTTGAAGCGAGAAACGCCGGCAGCGATGTGTGGATTACCATCCGTGATGATGGCAAAGGCATTGACCCGCAGGTGATTTTGCGCAAAGCGAAAGATAAAGGCCTGCTTGACAAACCAGAAGGTGATTACAGCGAAAAAGAGATATTATCATTTATTCTGCTGCCGGGCTTTTCAACAAAAGACGCGGTTTCCGAATTTTCCGGCCGCGGTGTTGGTATGGATGTGGTTCGAGAAAATATTGAGAAAATTGGCGGCACGATTAACATTGAAAGCGAGAAAGGCAATGGCACTGCTTTCCAGATCCGTATCCCGCTGACGTTGGCGATTATCGACGGCATGCTGCTATCGGTTGGCGATACCAGCTATATTCTGCCGATCACGGCGATTCGTGAATCGTTCCGGCCGACAAAAGAACAAATTATTGTTGACAGTGAAGGCAACGAGATGCTGATGATCCGCGGTGAGTGTATCAATGTAATGCGTCTGCATGAGCAATTTCATTCAGAAACCAAAACTCAAAATTTAGATGAAGGCATTTTGGTTATGGTTGAAGATAATGAGCAGATGGTCTGCCTGTTCGCCGACAATCTGCTGGGTGAACAGCAGGCAGTTGTTAAGCCGCTGCCGGCCTATATCCGTAAAACAAAAGGCCTGGCCGGCTGCACGATTCTTGGCGATGGCAGCATCAGCCTGATTCTCGACGTTGGCGGCCTGCTTGGCTAAGAGATACCGGCTGAGTTACTGCTGGTGTTATTCAAACCCGGTCAGTACTTGGCTTTCGCTTAATATGAAAGACGAAGAAGATGTTTTATTGCAGCCTGCTTTTATCAGCGATATTGTAAGTAAACGTTGCCTGGAGCAACACTATGTTCAAATTAGAAAGGGGAAAGACCATGACCGAACAAACTATGAAACAAGATCCGCGCCTGGAGCAGGTGGAAACAGTAGAGGATACCCAGCGGGGTAAATACCTTACATTTGCCATCGGCAAGGAAACTTATGGCATTGAGATTCGCTTCGTGACAGAGATTATCGGTATACAGCCGATTACTGAGGTCCCGGAAGTGCCTGAATATGTCAAAGGCATTATCAATCTTCGCGGCAAGATTATCCCTGTGATTGACGTGCGTCTGAAATTTCGAAAGGACGCGATTGCCTATGACGACCGTACCTGTATTATTGTCATCGCGCTTGATAATGTTACCGTTGGCCTGATCGTTGACAATGTCGCGGAAGTTCTCTCGATTGGTGAAGATCATATTGTGCCGCCGCCCGACGCGCGGACCGGATTCCAGAACCGCTATATTAAAGGCATTGGTAATGTGGACGATAATGTCAAGCTGCTGCTCGACTGCGCGCTGCTGCTGACAGACGATGAAGTGGAAAAACTCGAAGCGATCTGATGTCTGTTGGGGTAAATCTTGAAAACATTACGAAGAAAGACCGCGAATGACATAAATGACAAGGCAGTGTTAAAAAAAGACAGGTGTAACTTAATATGGCCTTGATCCTGTCGCAGCCAAGTTCTGTCAGTGTAAGCTTCTATTAGGAGACGCTTTATCTGACAGTCAGTAAATAAAACAGATTGAGACAGGCTGTTATTTCGGTGAGGCGCTCTTCTGAAAAGACGATGTGAATGACGCACGGGAGGGTTGATATGAAATTATTCAGGAACATGAAGATTGGTACACGAATAACCAGTGTTTTACTGGCGATGGTTCTTTTGCTGGTGGTACTGACAGTTGGTTTTTCAATTGTTGAGTTTACCGACGTGAACCGGGAACAGGCTGTGGAACAGGCGGTTAAAGGTGTAGATGGCATGAATCTATGGCTTAGTGAGGAAATGGAGCGCGCGCAGCAGCTATCCTCGCTGCTGGCGCTCAATCCAGCTATGGTTGAAGGTGTTGAGCAGCAGGATAATAGCCTTATAGCCGCGGTATTGAATGAGACTTTACGTTTTAGTGATGTTGATTTCATCACGGTTCTGGATCCATCAGGCCAGGTCCTGTACCGGGCCCATGAACCTGAAAGACTCGGTGACAGTCTGGTCGATCTACATAATGTACAGGGCGCGATGCGGGGTCAGCCGACAGCGACTGTGGAAGCCGGAGCGAATTTGCCTTTGTCGGCGAGAGCGGCCAGCCCTGTTTATGCTGCTGAAGGCAATCTGGTTGGCCTGATCTCAACCGGTAAGCGGCTGGATGACAGTGCCCGGCTGGATCAGCTAAAAAACGTCTACCACACAGACATGACTTTATTTCTGGGTGATGTACGTGTCGCGACAACAATTATTGATCAGGGTGAGCGTTTGCTGGGCACCCAGCTTGATCCAGCCATTACCCAAGTTGTTTTAGGCCAGGGTCAGGCCTATTCAGGTCAGGCCGATATTCTTGGCCAGCCTTATCTGACGCATTATGAGCCCATTGTGACACCCGATGGCGAACGGGTTGGTGTAGTCTTTGCCGGTCAGTCTGTCGATCAGTTTAATGTAGTCAGAAACCGGCTGATTTTAGTTGTTACCCTTATCTCTTTGGCCGCTGTAGCTGTTGCCGGGCTGGGCATCTATCAGCTGGTACGAAAAAGCGTGACACAACCGATGCGAAAACTGACCGATCTGTCAACTCGTTTGGCGAAGGGAGATGTAGCTGTCAGCCTGGATGTGGACAAAGACAGCCGGACAAAAGACGAAATGGTGCTGCTGACAAGACGTTTTGATCAGATGATCGACCATATAAAAGAGAACGCGACCGTGGCGCAGCAGCTGGCTTCCGGCAAGACAGATATAACGGTGGAAATCCGCTCTGAGCAAGATGTGCTCTCCCGCAGCCTCAGTGAAGTCTTGCAGGTCCTGCAAAAATTGATGAGCGAAACAGGTGAGCTGACACAGGCAGCTGTCAGCGGACAGCTGCAGAAAAGAGGCCATGCGGAGGCTTTC
>SLHU01000012.1 GCA_007135995.1 Clostridiales bacterium
CCTGTCTGCCGTCTTCAGAAAAAATGGACGGACATGTTCATTGAGACAATTCTCTATGAAAGCGTTACGGACAAGTTTTTCAGAGCCCGCCTTGCCAAAACCCGGGGGTTTTGTCATATCCATTCCTGGCGCATAGCAGCATATAACAGCGCACTCGGAAGCGCCATTCTTTTTAAAGACGGGCTCGAGCGCCGGCTTGCTGCTATGGATGTAAAGGGCATTAAAACAGACAAAAAGCTCGGCATTTGTATGTTGTGTGAAAATGAACAACAGGCTGAGACGCGTTATATTAAGGTTCTCGCTGAGTCTCTCAAAGACCAGGCGTTTTATGCGGCTCTCTCCGCTTCTGACGGGCTCTGCGTTTCGCATCTTGAACAGACGGTTGGGTTTTGTTTCGCAAAATCGTGATGATTAAACAAACGCATTTCAACTGATCAGGAGACATGAGCATGAGCAAAATAAAAAAAGAAATTGACAAGCTGATTGACCAGAAACTAAGCCGGTATGAAGATCAACGTCTGCCAGATATCTTTCGTCAATGTTACTTCAACACATGGGATACAACCGTTAAATATCTCGATGACCAGACGACATTTGTCATCACAGGTGATATTCCGGCCATGTGGCTTCGAGACTCAACCGCCCAGGTCAGACATTATCTGCCTTTCGCTAAGCAAGATCCGGAAGTCAGACACATGATCACCGGTCTGATTCGCCGCCAGATCGCCTGCATACTGATTGATCCTTATGCCAATGCTTTCAACGGTTCTGCCAGCGGCAAAATGTATACGCAGGATCTGACCCGTCATGATCCATGGGTCTGGGAGCGCAAGTATGAGATAGACTCGCTTTGCTATCCGGTTCACCTAAGTTACCTCTATTGGCAGGAAACAGGTGACAGTTCGATATTCGACGCGTCATATGGCCGGGCGCTGCAGTCCATTCTCAGCTTGTGGATTTGTGAACAACGTCATTTTGAAAACTCTGATTATACCTTTCAGCGGCTTGATTGTCCGCCAGGGGACACGCTTCGAAATGACGGGAGAGGGATGCCGGTCAATTACACAGGGATGACCTGGGCCGGTTTTCGCCCAAGTGATGATGCGTGCGCCTTTGGTTATAATATTCCGGGCAATCTGTTCGCGATTGTCGCGTTAAAGCAGATGCGTGAAATCGCAAGCGCTTTTTATACAGATAAAGGGCTGGCAGAGCCCCTCGGGAAACTGCTGTTTGAAATTGAACACGGGATTCGTCTCTACGGGCATTACCGTCACCCTGAGTTCGGGCTTATTTACGCATACGAGACAGATGGCTATGGCAATTATATGCTGATGGATGACGCGAATGTACCAAGTTTGCTGTCATTGCCCTATCTTGGTTACTGCCGTACAGATGATCCTGTTTACCTCAATACCCGGCGGTTTATACTAAGTCCGGAAAATCCCTATTATTACCAGGGGACATACGCCTCCGGCATTGGCAGTCCTCATACACCCCCGCAGTATATCTGGCATATCGCCCTGACCATGCAGGGGATGACCAGCCGGCAGGATGATGAAATAAAAAGTCTGCTGCAAACGATTCTTAAGACTGACGCAGGTACGGGGTTTATGCATGAGGGATTTGATGCCAGCGATCCGAATGCCTTCACACGTGACTGGTTTGCCTGGGCAAACAGTCTTTTTGCTGACTGGGTTTACCGCCTGATGATGGAAAAGCCGTATTTGCTGGAATCATGACATTATGCTATGACTTAAGGTTTGAAAACTCGTGGCTTCGCTCATGGGTTTCCAAACCTTTTTTTATGCCAGCAGATTTTAATGTTAAACATGTTACGAAATTTAAGAAACTGTAAACTATATGACATTTATCTTTATCTTGTATTTTTTTGTGCAAGGCATGGTATAATCTGGGTCATTAGAAAAATAAACCCATGTTGGAGTATAAATGAAAAACAAGTATTTAGGTCTAGTTCTGCTGTTTCTCGCAGGTATTATCGTCTTTTCAAGCCTGAACGGCAAGGTGTCTGATCCTGCTCTTGAAAGCAGCGCACCCATCGAAGCCAATCAGTCAGATTCTATGCAATATTCAAGGCAATCGCACAGTCAGGCGCAGCATGCTGAGCAAACAGATGTTACAGTCAAGCAAAATGATACGGCTTCACATGAAGATGAAACGAAACGGATCAATGAGCAGCTGTTCATGCTTCATCATCCGTTTTATTATCGTTCATATGGCGATGCTGAAACGTTCAGCAGCCCGCTCAACCCGCTGTCCGGATATCAAGCAGACCGCCAGCAAGAAGACCTTTCTGAACAAGCTGACGGGTTCGGCCTTGAAGAAATGAAGCAGCTTCAAGTGACAGTCACGCCGACACCAGCGCCCACCGCGACGCCGACGCAAAAACCAACCGCGACACCGGCACCAACCGCGACGCCGACGCCGAAACCGACAGCGACACCGACCCCTAAACCAACAGCAACACCAACCACGAAACCAACCGCGACACCGGCACCAACCGCAACGCCGACGCCAACTGCCACACCAACAATCGCGCCTGACGATATGACATACTGGCGCAGTCAGCCGGTTCAGGCATGGATTGATGAAATCTTCAGGCTGGTCAATGTCGAAAGACAGGCAGAAAACCTGTCTGCTTTGCGCCCCCCGAGTGCTGATTTAAGCAAGGCCGCCGCACTCAGGGCCAAGGAGACAGCAGATGTATTTAGCCATACCCGTCCATGCGGATCGAGTTGTTTCACGGTTCTGGACGAGTACAATGTTTCATACAGGACTGCCGGTGAAAATCTGCTCAAATGTACAACTGGCATGTGGACACCCCATCAGATGGTACAGCGGTGGATGAACTCAGATGGACATCGTAAGAATATAATGGGTAAGAATTTTACATCCGTCGGCATTGGTTTTTACCAAAGCTCTGGTACCGATTATGTTTCTCAGCTCTTCATTGGCTAAAGCTTTCAAGGTCACCTGTATCCGATCGTAACAAAAGTGAACTCTCTCCGCTTAGACCCGCTGATTAGATCCGCGGATGAGACCCACGGAAGAGAAGGGCCAGCCCGATTGATTTATATCAAAGCAACTGGTTTCATTTTTTGCATCAGTGTGTTTGCTTTGAACAGCCGCGAACTCGCGCGGATTTTGTCTTGCAGAGATATCAGTATATATTGAGGTATTATGCGTGATTTTGCTATAATGAGCGTGCTTGCGTGTCGCTTAATCCGTATAACCAAATCGCAGGCGGTTTATTTTGCGGCTAGATGGGTTTAGCCATAACCCGTTTAATCAGGGCGTTTACAGTTTCAACCAGCCCAGTTAAGACAGTTATGACTGGGCTATATAACAATTATACGAGAAGGTATATTATGCGTAAGACAAAAATTATCTGTACAATGGGTCCGGCGCTTGACCAGGATGATGTTCTGCACTCACTTCTGGAGCAGGGAATGGATGTTGCCAGGTTCAATTTCTCTCACGGCTCACATGATGAGCACGGCATGAGAATTGAACGTGTCAGGCGTCTATGCAAGGAAAAGGGTAAAAGTCTTGCGCTTTTGCTGGATACAAGGGGCCCTGAAATCAGAACGGGAACTTTTGACAGCGGTCAGATCATGCTTCATGAAGGTGATCAGGTGATTGTAAGAGCAACACAGGAATCAGGAAATGAAACACTGATACCTGTCACGTACAATAACATGTATCAGGATATTCGCAGGCATTCAAAAATCTTGATTGATGACGGCCTTATTGAACTGGTCGTGCTGCAGATCGTTGGCAAAGATATTCATTGTGAGGTTTGCAATGGCGGGCTTGTATCTGACAAGAAGAGTGTCAACCTGCCGGATGTTGAAACCAATCTGCCGCCATTGACTGAAAAGGATGTTGCTGATATTCAGTTTGCCATCAAACATGAGATTGATTTCATAGCAGCATCTTTTGTCAGAAAAGCATCAGATATCATGGAAATAAGAAAAATATTAAATAAACTTCATGGAGAGCAGATACACCTGATCGCGAAAATTGAGAATAGAGAAGGTGTTCAAAACTTCGAAGAGATTTTAAAAGTATCGGATGGGATCATGGTTGCCCGTGGTGATCTGGGTGTGGAAATTCCCATGCAGGAAGTTCCCATGCTGCAAAAGACCATGATTGAGAAATGTTATAAAATCGGCAAGCCTTGTATCACAGCAACGCAGATGCTGGACTCAATGATTCGAAATCCGCGGCCAACCCGTGCGGAAGTCAGTGACGTGGCAAACGCGATCATTGATGGTACCAGCGCCGTGATGCTGTCAGGTGAAACTTCCATAGGGCGTTATCCTGTTGAAAGCCTTA
>SLHU01000295.1 GCA_007135995.1 Clostridiales bacterium
TCTGCCAGGCTGCGTTTTTCGTGCAGATCCGGCATCAATATGCTATAATTAAAAGATAAGCGTATAAGAATATTTCAGGAGGAATGACTGGAATGGCTGACCACCAGGACATAAAAGGAAACACAGAAAAAACTGATAAGCAAAATAAAAAAATAAGGCAGGAAGCAGCGATAGACGCAGCTTTCAGAAACCCTCAGACAACGATTATTCCGGTAGAACTGGAAGATGAGATGAAAAAATCATTCATCGATTATGCGATGAGTGTTATTTCCGATCGGGCACTGCCTGATGTCAGGGATGGGCTAAAACCCGTTCACCGCAGAATATTATATTCTATGTTCACCCAAAGCTTCACCCCTGATAAGCCTTACCGCAAATGCGCGACTACGGTTGGTGACGTGCTCGGGCGATTTCACCCTCACGGCGACGCAGCCGTTTACGAGTCTCTTGTCCGGATGGCGCAGGATTTTTCAATGCGCCATATGCTGGTTGACGGTCATGGCAACTTCGGATCACGCGACGGTGATTCAGCAGCTGCCTATCGATATACAGAGGCACGTCTGGCTAAAATATCGCTCGAGATGATGAGCGATATTAATAAAAACACAGTTGACTACAAACCCAATTTTGATGAACATGAAATGGAGCCGATTGTTTTACCGGCCAGATTTCCGAACCTGCTTGTCAATGGCACAACAGGAATCGCGGTCGGGATGGCCACAAGCATTCCACCTCATAATCTGGCAGAAGTCATCGATGGTGTTTTAATGCTCATTGATGAGCCTGAATCAACGGTTGATGACTTGATGACTGTGATTCAAGGCCCAGACTTTCCGACTGGCGGCACAATACTGGGTGTATCAGGGATTAAAAACGCCTATCGCACAGGAAAAGGCCGGATCGTTGTCCGGGCAAGTGCTGATATTGAGCTGATGAATAACAACAGGCAGCGTATCGTTGTCCATGAT
Organism: Clostridiales bacterium; assembly: GCA_007135995.1. Classification (GTDB taxonomy): domain Bacteria; phylum Bacillota; class Clostridia; order Saccharofermentanales; family UBA5734; genus SLHU01. Next base: position 969 of record SLHU01000295.1, read on the forward strand.
TTGCCGTATATGGTCAATAAGGCACGGCTCATTGAAAAAATGGCAGATCAGGTTAAAGACAAGAAACTCGAAGGGATATCAGACCTGAGAGATGAATCAGACCGAAATGAGTCAGTCCGTATTGTCATTGAGCTTAAAAGAGATGCAAATGCCAATGTCGTGCTGAATCAGCTTTATAAGCATACGCAGCTCCAGGACTCATTTAATGCGAATATGCTGGCCCTTGTTCCTGATGAAATGGGTCGGTTTGAACCCAAAATTGTCAACCTGCTGCAAGCGCTTAAACACTATGTAGAGCATCAAAAAGAAGTAACAACCCGCAAAACCCGTTTCGACCTTGATAAGGCTGAAGCAAGAAAACATATTGTTGAAGGTCTTCGTATTGCCATTGATAATATCGATGAAGTCATCGCGATTATTCGCAGTTCAAAGAACGAGGATCAGGCAAAAGAACGTTTGACTGAGCGCTTTGGCCTCAGCGACCGTCAGGCTCAGCACATCGTTGATATGCGGCTGGGACGTCTGACAGGTCTGGAACGCGAACGGCTGGAAAATGAGTATCGTGACTTATGTGAGAAAATCGCATACTTTAACCGGATATTGTCTGAAGAGCCTTTGCTGCTGAGTGTTATCAAGGAAGATCTGATTCAAGTGCGTGACCGTTACCGGGATGACCGGCGGACCGAGATAGAACCTTTTGGTGATGATGATATTGATGACGAATCCCTGATCAAGGAAGAGGATGTCCTGATTACTCTGACTCATTTCGGATATGTCAAGCGAATGTCGATGGAGACTTGCAGTGCGCAGCACCGGGGCGGCAGAGGCATATCTGGATTGCAGACCAGGGAAGAAGATTTTGTTGAAACACTTTTGACAACATCAACGCATGCCACACTGATGTTTTTTACCAGTTTCGGCCGTGTCTACCGGTTAAAAGGTTATCAGATTCCTGAAGCCAGCAGACAGGCCCGCGGCATAGCGATTGTCAATCTGCTGCAGCTCGAGCCCGAAGAAAAAATCAAAGCGGTTATCCCCATTCGTTCATTTGACCAGGATGTGAGCCTGATGATGGCGACACGATACGGGATGGTGAAAAAAACAAGGCTGCGGGATTATGCCAATATCTCAAAATCTGGCTTGATCGCAGTGCATCTGCGTGAGCAGGATGAACTGATCGGGGTCGCCCTTACAGAAAAGCAGCAGCATATGATCCTTGTCACGAAAAAAGGAATGGCAATTCGATTTGCTGAGTCTGACGTCAGGAAAACAGGCCGGAATACACAAGGTGTTCGTGGTATTCATCTTGATCGGGATGATATCGTCATGGGGATGGTGCCGGCAGTATCTGATAAAACGATACTTGTCATATCGGAAAAAGGATTTGGCAAGCGAACGGAGCTTGATGAATACAGAATGCAGACACGCGGCGGCAAAGGGCTGATCACATACAGGCCATCTGAAAAGACTGGTTTGATTGCAGATGTGGCACTTGTGACAGATGACGCTGATGTTATCCTGATCAATGACAGCGGCGTGATTATCAGAATGGCGGCAATGGAGATACCTGTCCTGAGCCGAATAACGCAAGGTGTGACGCTGATGCGAACCAGGGATGGCAAAGTGGTTGATGTAGCGGTTGTTGAACCAGCTGACTGCCTTGACACGGATGCAGAGGAGTCAGAAGAGGATCAGCTGGAGGATCATGATCTGTTATCGGAGACAGAAACACAGACTGATGAGCATCAGCCGCCGGACCAGGACATACCGGATCCAAAGATATAGGCGGCAATAAGGCTGTATAAGGTCTTGAAAAACGCAGCAAACGCGATTAACGGAGTTTTGCTGTCTGCCGCTTTCAGCACTTCGCTTGAAGCGGCAGGCAGTTGACACGTTGCGTTTATTGATTGAATAGAACAGTTGTACGAAATGTTGTGTTTACACAATCGCAAACATGAAAGGAGATACATATGCAGAATTTTGTTTTTTGCAGCCCGACGACTTTTGTTTTTGGGAAAGATACTGAGAATGAGACAGGCGACTTTGTCCGGAAGTTCGGCGGAACTAAGGTGATGATCCATTATGGCGGCGGTTCTGTCGTCAGAAGCGGTCTGCTTGACCGTGTAAAGGCTTCTCTTGATGAAGCCGGCATTGCATGCTGTGAACTTGGCGGTGCTCAGCCCAATCCGCGAAGCGGGCTTGTCTATGAAGGCATCGAAATGGCAAGGCGTGAGAACGTAGATTTCATAATCGGCCTGGGCGGCGGCAGCGCGATAGACTCCGCAAAGGCGATTGCCGTTGGCGTCCCTTATGACGGTGATTTCTGGGATTTTTACGATGATAAAGCTGAGCCTGAAAACACGCTGCCGATCGCTACGGTTGTAACCATTCCGGCAGCAGGCAGTGAAGGATCAAATTCTTCTGTGATCACACATGAAGAAGGTATGCTGAAAAGAGGTCTGGGCCATGAATCCATCAGACCGGTTTTTTCTATTATGAATCCTGAACTCACTTTTACGCTGCCGCCTTATCAGACTGCCTGCGGCTGTGCCGATATCATGGCCCATATTCTCGAGCGTTATCTGACGAACACCCGGGATGTAGAAATGACAGACCGTTTGTGCGAGTCTGTTCTTAAAACACTGATTGAGGATGTTCCGGTTGTACTTCAAGAGCCTGAGCATTATGGCGCAAGAGCGAATATTTTCTGGGCAGGCATGATTGCTCACAATAATTCGTGCGGGGTTGGCCGTGAACAGGACTGGAGCAGCCATCAGATTGAACATGAGCTCTCAGCGCTGTATGATGTCGCCCACGGTGCCGGTCTGGCTGTGATCTTTCCTGCGTTTATGAAGTATACACTCAAACATGATGTTCAGCGCTATGCACAGCTTGCTGTTCGCGTCTGGAACTGTGAGATGGATTTCCAGAATCCTGAAAAAACAGCCAGAGAAGGCATTGCTCGTTTTGAAGCATTTCTGAAATCAATCGGCATGCCCGTTACATTAGAAGAACTTGGCGCCAGAGAAGAAGATATTCCGGCAATGGCAGCTAAAACGAAGATGGGGCCAAATGACATACTGGGTTCATTTATGCCATTATCAAGAAAAGATGTAGAGGCAATCTACCGGCTTTCAATGCAGTCAAATGCATCCTCACGCTAAATGACCATTTTTTGAAAACAGAAATGAATTACTTGCGGGTAAATCAACAGAAAAGACAGACATGACAAAGAGCTGCTCCGGGAAATGAATGTCAACAGGATATCATCGGGGCAGCTTTTTTCCGGTTTTTTTCAGCTGCGCTTATCAGAATTCAAAGAGCGTGCGAAATAAGCAAAAGAAAAAACAAAAAGGGAAGAAAAAAATATAGAAAAAGAAAAA
>SLHU01000297.1 GCA_007135995.1 Clostridiales bacterium
AAAACGGTTTTGTTCAGCGGCAGCCTGAGAGATAATTTGCTGCTGGGCCGTGAACAGGCTTCAGATGACGAAATATGGCATGCGCTTCGTGTCGCGCAGGCAGATGATTTTGTCTTAAACCTGGAACATGTGCTTGATAGTGAGGTGCAAAGGGGGGGCGGCAATTTTTCTGGAGGACAAAAACAAAGACTGGCAATCGCAAGAGCCTTAATGACACGTCCGCGCATGCTCATCCTGGATGACAGTACCAGCGCGCTCGATTACGCAACAGAGAACGCTCTGTACCAGGCGATGCAAAAAGATGAAATATATCAAAAGATGCATATCATGATCATTTCACAGCGCGTCGCATCTGTACAGCAGGCAGACACGATCTTACTGTTGGATGATGGTCTTCTTGTAGCCATGGGAACGCATCAGCAGCTGCTGGAAAAAGCACCGCTTTACGAAGATATCTGGCAGTCTCAGCAGAAGGATGGTGCTGAAGCATGAGTAAAAGGAAGAAATCATTTCATCCTGCTGATCCAACTTTTTGGCGGCTGATCAGGTTGATTGCTGAGCAGAAAATATTATTTGCCGGAATTATTGCGACTGCGATTCTGAGTAATCTGATTGTGCTGCTGGGTCCCCGGCTCATCGGGCAGGCAATTGACCAGATGATCGGACCGGGTGATATTCTGTGGGACAGACTGCGCCAGCTCGTGCTTCTGCTTTTAATTCTCTTTGTATTCGGCAGTGCCGGTCAGTGGTCGCTCAGTGTCCTGACGACGCACCTGGCCAGCCGGGTCGTACGCCGGCTCAGAGAAAATTGCTTTAAGCGGATTAATCAGGTGCCGCTGAGCGTGCTGGACAAAAAAAGTCATGGTGATATGGTTAACCGGCTGACTTACGACCTGGACGCGATTATGGATGGGATGCTGACGGGTTTGTCTCAGGCCTTTACGGGTCTGGTGACACTGGCTGGATCCCTGATTTTCATGTTCTGGCTGAATCCGCTTATCACCTTGCTTGTTTTGGCCTTGATGCCCTTGTCTTTTAAATTAGCCGGAACAATTGCCAGAAAATCTCGTCAGAAATTCAGGGAACAGTCGGAAATCTCCGGCGAACTCAATGGTATGGCTGAAGAAATGATTGAAAACATGAATGTGATTCAGGCGTTTCGCTCTCAGGCCAGGCAAATTGGCCGATATCAGAAAATTAACGAGAGATTGTATCAGAGCGGGCAAAAAGCGCAATTTTACTCATCTATGACAAATCCGGCAACACGTCTGATTAACCATTTTGCCTATATCTCAGTAGCGATCTTATCGAGTCTTCTGGCTATTGGCGGCACCATGACAATTGGTCAGATGGCAAGTTTTCTTGTTTACGTTACACAATTTGCCAGACCCATCAATGAAATAACCAGCGTGGCAACGCAGCTGCAATCGGCAATCGCTTCCGCCAGACGTGTCTTTAATCTGATTGATACTGAGATTGAGTCAGATGACCGCCACTTGCCTGGCCTAGTTGTTCAAAACGGCGAGATCGTTTTCTCGAATGCCAGCTTTTCATACCGTCGTGATCAGCATCTGATTCAGGATCTGAGTCTCAAGATCAAATCCGGACAGATGGTAGCGATCGTCGGACCGACAGGTGCCGGCAAGACTACACTGGTCAATCTTCTGCTTCGTTTTTATGAGTTAGATGCCGGTTCAATTGAAATTGACGGGCAGGATATCAGTCAGGTTAAACGTGACAGCCTGCGGACCGCATTTGGTATGGTTTTGCAGGATACCTGGCTTTTTACCGGAACTGTGCATGACAATATTGCGTTTGGCATGCCGGAGGCAGACAGCCTGGCCGTGGAGGAAGCTGCCAGGCAAGCACACGCGCATACCTTTATCAGGCGCCTGCCGGATGGCTATCAGACGATGATTGGCGCAGGCCACACAGTTTTGTCACAAGGGCAGCAGCAGCTGCTGACCATTGCCAGGGCTTTTCTTGTTCAGCCGCCGCTGTTGCTGCTTGACGAAGCGACATCCAGCGTTGATACGCATACTGAACTGCAGATTCAGCACGCACTTCGCAGCCTGATGCACGGCAGAACCAGTTTTGTCATTGCCCACAGGTTATCAACCATACGTGAAGCTGATCTTATTTTAGTCATGAAAGATGGTAATATTATTGAAAAAGGTGATCATAACCAGTTGATTGAGCAAAACGGTTTTTACAGACAGCTGCTCGACAGCCAGTTTGCTGGTATAATGAACAATCAATGAAATGAGGTGTTTACATTGCGAATTGACGTGAAAGAATTTGGTAAAACAAGGGATGGGAAACCCGTACACAGCTATACATTAAATCAGGACAACGGTACATTTTGTACGCTGCTGACGTATGGTGCAGCCATACAGCGGCTGATGATGCCTGATCGCAACGGTCGCATTCAGGATGTTGTACTGGGCTATGACAACATGGAAGGCTATCTGGGTGATACAAATCCCTATCATGGCGCGATTATAGGCAGGCATTGTAATCGAATCGAAGATGCTCAATTTGAGCTGGATGACCATTTATACAAACTAGCTGAAAATGACGGGAAAAACCATCTGCATGGCGGCTTCATAGGCTTTGATAAAGTTATCTGGAAAGCCGAGCCCTTTCACACGGATCAGGGTCCTTCTGTCAGGTTTTATTATTATAGCCAGGATGGCGAAGAAAACTACCCTGGAAATCTGGACGTGCAGGTAACCTATACACTGACAGATCGTTACGAGCTGGTGATCAGCTATGACGCGGTCGCTGACCAGAAAACTGTGATCAATCTGACAAATCACAGCTATTTTAACCTGGCAGGCCAGGGCAGCGGTGCGATTCTGGATCATGAAGTAAAGCTTGAAGCTGATGAGTTTACAGATATCAATGACGATTGTATTCCTAATGGCCAGATATTGCCGGTTGCTGATACGGCTCTTGACTTTCGGAAAATGAAACCGATCCGTCAGGATATCAATCAAGACGATCGCGCTGTCAGAGCTGGAAAAGGCTTTGATCATAATTTTGTGCTGCGCGAACAGACGGAAGGCTTGAAGGCATGTGCTGAGGTATATGAACCAAAACACGGCAGGTTCATGACAGTTGAAACGACATTGCCCGGTGTACAGCTTTATACAGGGAATATGATGCAGCAGGACACCGGAAAAGAAGGTGTCCGGTATGATTGGCGCAACGGGCTGTGCCTGGAAACGCAGTTTTTCCCGAACGCACTCAAACACAAGCATTTTCCTAGTCCTGTCTTCAGCAAAGGAGAAGCCTTCAGACATAAAACAATTTATCGTTTCAGCACGCGATGATCAACATCGCGCAGCTATGACGGGTGCAGCTGTTGTTCAGACACCTCTGTTAAATCCATGAAACCCCTGCCTGCAGGCAGGGGTTTCATGTCATTTATTCCTTTTGTTCCAGCTGTCCCTAAGTGACACAGAACGGTTAAACACCAGCCGGTCTGTTTTGCTGTCACGTTCATCAAGACAGAAATATCCCAGGCGGAGAAACTGATACGAAGCCGGGGCTGAAGCACCGGACAGTGAGGCCTCTGCTTTACTATTCCTGCATACTATTAATGAATTCTGATTGATCCGTTCCATATAGTCTTGCTGGTCTTCAGTTTCAGGATCAGCGTCTTTGAACAGATTATCGTAAAGTCTGACTTCAGCATCAACACAATTTCGTGTGTCAACCCAGTGAATGGTTCCCTTGATTTTTCGCCCGTCTGCGGCGCTGCCTCCCTGTGAGTCCGGGTCATAAGTCGCATGAACCGCTGTTATATTTCCCTGCTCATCCTTATCACAACCTGTGCAGCGAACAATATAAGCGGTTTTCAGACGGACTTCATGACCGGGGAATAACCTGAAATAGCCTTTGACTTTTTCTTCTCTGAAATCATCTGCTTCAATCCAGAGTTCACGTGAAAAAGTAACGACGCGCTTGCCGTCTTCTGGTCTTTCAGGATTATTCTCTACTTCAAAGGTCTCTGTCTGGTCAATGGGATAATTATCGATGATAAGTTTGACAGGATTGACAACGGCCATCACTCTTGGCGCCTTTTTGTTCAGATCCTCACGCAGGCAGTGCTCAAGAAACGCATAGTCAACCGTACTGTAGACTTTTGATACGCCGATTCGTTCGCAAAAATTTCTGATTGACTCAGGTGTATATCCTCGCCTTCTCAGACCGCTTAACGTTGGCAGACGAGGGTCATTCCAGCTGTCAACGATATTGGCCTCAACCAGCTGCCGGACTTTTCTTTTGCTCATTACCGCATGTGTCAGATTCAGCCGCGCGAACTCAATTTGCCT
>SLHU01000320.1 GCA_007135995.1 Clostridiales bacterium
TGGAAACCATGCATCTGTGACAAAGATAGCGTATAATTAAGGCAGCTGCTGGCAACAGACAGCCAGCTGCATTGTGTTGTTTAGCTTAATTTCAGACAGCACGTGCAATTTAACAATTGCGGAAATGGAGCATGCTATGAATCAGCAAGGTGATCCGGCAGGAAAAGACAATCATAAGGCCTATCATATTCTGCAGCTTGACCCCTGGCTTGAGCCCTATGCAGACGCTGTCAGAAAACGTGAAAAAGATTACGCAGACAACTGTAAAAGTCTGCTTGAGCAAAGCTGCTCACTGGCTGATTTCGCTAACGGTCATCATTATTTTGGGTTTCACCTTGATCAGCACGGCTGGGTTTACCGGGAATGGGCACCCGCAGCTGATGCGCTTTATCTAATAGGTGACTTCAATAAATGGAACCGAACGTCACATCCGCTGACAAAAAAGAAACACGGTGAATGGGAAATCAGAATACCAGGGGCAGACGCGCTGAAACATGCTTCCAGGGTGAAAGTCATTGTACATTACCAGGGGGAGGTAAAGGATCGTATCCCGCTTTACATTCGCAAAGTCATCCAGGATCCTCATACGCATGATTTCAGCGGACAAATATGGATGCCTGAGCCATATGTCTGGCAATGCCCGTTTTTTCGAATCAGTCCGGAAACCTTGCCGCTTATCTATGAAGTGCATGTCGGGATGGCGCAGGAAGACCCCAAAATCGGCACCTATCGGGAGTTCGCCGACCAAGTTCTGCCCCGCGCAGCAGCGCTGGGCTACCACGCAGTTCAGCTGATGGCCGTGATGGAACATCCTTATTACGCATCCTTTGGGTATCATGTATCAAACTACTTCGCTGCTTCATCCTGGTTTGGCACCCCTGAAGATTTAAAATATCTGGTAGACAAAGCACATCAGATGGGACTGGCAGTTCTTATGGATCTTGTACAGTCACATGCGGTCAAAAACACATTAGAAGGCATCAATGCATTCGATGGTACAAATGAACAGTTTTTTCATGCAGGTGATCGCGGGAACCATCATGCCTGGGACTCTAAATTATTCAACTACGGCAAACATGAAGTGATTCACTTTTTGCTGTCAAGTATCAAGTACTGGCTGGAGGAGTTTCATTTTGACGGGTTTCGCTTCGATGGCGTTACTTCAATGCTGTATCTCGACCATGGACTTGGAACAGCTTTCGACCGGTATGATAAATACTTCAGCGACAATACCGATCCGGACGCGGTCATTTATCTGCAGCTGGCCAATCAGCTGATTCATGAAATGAAACCAGACGCGTGGACCATCGCCGAGGATATGAGCGGTATGCCGGGCATGTGCCTGCCGGTTGAGGATGGCGGGATCGGTTTCGACTACCGGCTGGCGATGGGTATGCCTGATTACTGGATCAAGCTGCTGGAGCAAAGAGACGAAGACTGGTCCATGCAAAGTCTATGGCATGAACTGACAGCATCAAGGCCTGGTGAAAAGCAAATCGCCTATGCTGAATCACATGACCAGGCACTGGTTGGTGATAAAACACTCATTTTCAGAATGGCTGACCAGGACATGTATTGGCATATGAGCAAATCAAGCCAGAGCCTGACCGTAGACAGGGCAGTCGCTTTGCATAAAATGATCCGCATGATTACGCTGACAACCGGGTCTGAAGGATATCTGACCTTTATGGGCAATGAATTTGGCCACCCCGAGTGGATTGACTTTCCAAGGCAGGGGAATAACTGGAGCTTCGCCCACTGCCGCAGGCAGTGGTATCTGGCAGATGACCAGAGCTTGTGGTACTACGATTTAAATCAGTTTGAAAAAGAAATGCTTAGCCTTGTTCCCGGGATGGATATTATGAGGGAAAAGCCAGCCGCTTTGTGGATCGATACTGAGTTTAACCTGATCGCTTATAAGACCACGCAATATGTATTTATCTACAACTTTCATCCGGTTCGCTCTATTGACGCATTTCCGCTGCCGATTCACCAGGACGGGGCTTTCCGCGTGAAATTGAGTACTGATGACTCACAGTTCGGCGGTCAGAACCGAATTGACAAGAATAAGAGGTATCACACAGAGCCGCTAAAAGAAAGGGCAGGCGATCGTGGGATAAAAATATATGTTCCCTGCCGTACAGCTATGATTTTGCAAAAAGAAGACTCATGAACAGTGTCTGGCTGTTCATGAGTCGCTGCTTACTGTTTCACTGATCAGTCGCTGCTTACTGTTTCACTGATCAGTCGCTGCTTACTGTTTCACTGATCAGTCGCTGCTTACTGTTTCACTGATCCTGATCGAATTTCCTGTATCCGGTTTTAAAATCCACCTGATTGATAAGCGGCTCGCCCTTCACATATCGCTTCATGTTTTCAAGGGTGATGGCGGTAATTATTTTTTGAGTTGTTTTCAGGTGGAAACCGCCTGATACATGCGGCGTGATCAGTGCATTTTTCAGCTTCCATAAACGATGACTGGCCGGCAGCGGTTCAGGATCCGTTACGTCCAGTCCCGCACCTGCCAGCTTGTTTTGCTCGAGTGCATCGCTCAAAGCCTCTGTATCAATCGCTGAGCCTCTGCCGACATTGAGGACATACGCGCTTTTCTTCAGCAGTCCGATTCTTCTGCGGTCCAGCATTTGCCTGGTTTCATCTGTTTCAGGCAGCGATAAAGCGATGATATCGGCCTCTGGCAGCAGATCGTCCAGTGCATCGCCTAAATGCAGCTCATCCAGATAGTCTGGCTTTACGGAAGCGTGCCTTTTAACACCTATCGTGTAACTGCCAAGCGCCTTCATTTTTCGTGCGAAATCGCCGCCTATGTCTCCAAGGCCAATCACCAGTGTCTTTGACTCTGCAACAGCTGTTACGCTCCCTTTGCTTTCCCACAGCCCCTGTGGCTGGTTATCACGGTATAAGTGCAGTTTCTTCTGCAGCATCAGCAGCATGCCAAGCATATGTTCTGAAATTGCCAGGCCATACGCGCCGGTTGCGTTTGTTAAAACAGCCTGCCGCGGAAAACCGCCCTTTTCAGTATAACCGTTTGCTCCGGCTGAAAAAAGCTGCATCCATCTGAGATTCTGCAGCTTGCCGGTTTTTTCAGGCGATATATTACCGATAATCACTTCAGCCTGCTCCAATAACGCCTTTGCTTCAGAATGATTGGCAAAAGTATCCCTATCATGGTAAGAATAAGCGTAATCAGGCGCAATTGCTTCAAGTTCACTTCTTTGCTTTTGGTTCATCGGAAAGACGATCAGGACATTTTTTGTCTTTTTCATTATTTACTGTCAAGGCATAACATGATTGTGGCTATGCCTCGTATCCTCCTCAATTAATCTTGATTAATATACCTGGTGCTGCGTTTTAACTTGGCTAGAAACTGGTGCTGTCCGGGTCGGTCGCTTTGCCGCAGCAGTCTGTCAGACCGGCCAGCATCTTGACATCTTCCTGAGAAAGTTCAAAATCAAACAGATCAATATTCTCACGAATTCTGGAAGCTGTTACCGATTTAGGTAAAGGCAGAAAGTCCATTTGAAGACTCCATTTCAAAGCAATCTGCGCGATTGTTTTCTTATATTTTTCTGACAGCGCCTTCATTTCCGGAACATCAAAAATCTCTCCTGTTCCCAGCGGACTGTAGGCTTCCAGAAGAATATTTTGTTTACGGCAGTAATCGACAACGTCTTGTTGTGTTTCGCCGGGACACAGCTTAATCTGATTCACCATGGGTTTAATGCGTGCAGTCTCCATCAAAGCATCAATATGATGCGGCAAAAAATTACTGATACCAATCGAGCGGATTTTGCCGGCCTCATAGAGCTCTTCAAATGCTTTCCACGTACCTGCGTTTGCCTGCTGCCAGTTGTCACGGTACTTTAAGGGATTTGGCCAGTGAATCAGATAAAGATCCAGATAGTCCATATCCAGGTTGTTCATGGTCTTTTCAAATGCAGCTAGAGCTTCCTTGTACCCATGATCCTGATTGCCAAGTTTACTGGTGATAAAAACGGCTTCACGGGGAAGACCGCTCTCTTTTACCGCTCGCCCAACGCTTTTTTCGTTTCCATAACCTGCTGCTGTGTCAATATGAAGATACCCTGCATCAAGTGCAGTTTTTACCGCCTGAAAAGCAGTTTCACCTTCTTCAGCCTGCCAGGTTCCAAATCCCACGCAGGGAATTTCCACGTTGTTGTTCAGTGTGAATGTGTCTTTTGCTGATTTCATGAGTAGGCCTCCTTTAAATCATCTAAATAAAACGTCATGTGTGCTGCTTGTTGATTGTTGCGTACTATTGTTTGAACGCAAACTATAACTAGGTATTATAACACAGCCGGAAATTCTCGCGGATGCATGTGTTACCGACTTTAGTCTGCTGTAGATACTGCATTGTCCGGAAGCAGAGAAAATAACGCATTTTCAACCCTTCTCTCGTCTCATCGCGGCATGACCACACAGAACAGATAAGATCAGCCTTTCGCTCGTCATGCTTCAATTTTCGCATGAAGTGATCACACATGCGCAGAACCGTTATCACGCATGTGCAAAGTTCGTTGATCTCACCAATACTGAAACTGTCTGTATTCCTGCGGCTATGATAAAATGGGTAAAGCACTGACGATCAGGTGCCTTGCACTGCATCTGGCGCCGCCTGGCAGTCTGGCGGCGCCAGATGAAAAACTCAGTGCAAGGCCTTGACAGCGCCTGACACCCTCACCAATGCTGTTTGTCCGGCCTGGAACTGGACGTATTGAGGGATCGATCAGAATAAAAATACGAGGTTGATGCATATGGAAATGAACCTGAACCGCGATAAGCTGGAGACTAGAATCCATCACTTGATCGGCAGTCTTAAAAAAAACGGCGGTTTTGACACCGCGCTGATCATTGATAAAGTCAATCAATACTATTATACAGGAACCATGCAAGATGGGGTTCTGGTGGTAAGAGCAGATGGAAGCATATATTATTATGTCAGAAAAAGTTATCAGCGGGCTGCAGATGAGTCGCCGCTGAATCAAATTTACAAAATGCGCAGCTATCGCGATATGCTAAGTGAGCTGCCGGATAATCTCGGATGTGTTTACCTTGAAGCGAATGCGATGCCTGTCGCGATGATGCAGCGGTTTCAGCGTGTGTTTACGTTTGAGGACATGAAGCCGCTTGATCAGGTTATTTTGACGCAGCGTGCGGTTAAGGATGCGGATGAGCTTGGCCTGATCAGAGAATCGGGGCGGCAGCACCAGATAGTTATGAACGAGATCATTCCTTCATTATTGCAGGAAGGCATGTCAGAAACAGACTTCCTGGCTGACTTATACCAGGCGATGGTCAAACTTGGATATCAGGGATTATCGCGGTTTGGCATGTTTCAAATGGAAATGGTGGTCGGCCAGATGGGCTTTGGCGACCATTCGATGTATCCGACTAATTTTGACGGGCCGGGAGGCATGCGCGGCATGTCGCCGGCTGTGCCGATTATTGGCAGCCGGGAAAGACGATTGAAAAAAGGCGATCTGGTTTTCGTGGATGTCGGATACGGTGTAGCGGGCTATCACAGTGATAAAACCCAGGTGTATTCTTTCGGATGCAAGCCCTCAAAAGAAGCTGCCGCAGCTCATACTGCCTGCAGGCAAGTGATGAAGCAGCTGACAGACAAGCTGACAGCGGGTGCTGTGCCGGAACAGATACATCATGAGGTTTCACATAACCTGCCGACTGGTCTGACCAGGGACTTCATGGGTGTTGGCGAGGAAGCGGTTCGTTTTTTTGGCCATGGCGTTGGCCTGCAGATTGATGAAATGCCTGTTATTGCGGTCAAACAAAAGCAGCCGCTGCTGGAAAACATGGTTGTCGCGCTGGAACCAAAATGCGGGCTGCCCGGAGCGGGCATGGTTGGTGTGGAAGAAACTTTTCTCGTGCGTCAGGATAAACCGGAATGCCTCACAGGTGGTGACAGAGACATAATGGTTGTTGCAGGTGAATGAAGCTTATAACAACGAATATGGTGACAGCATGCACATACTGAGACGTGCTGCAAAAGGGAGGATATGAAATGATGTCTTCGCGCAGGCATGCGCTGATCAGCCAGTCAAAGTGGTATACGGTGATGCGTGATAGTCTGCTGCTTTTGGCAGGCGGCCTGAGCGCAGCTTTGGCGATTAATGTTTTTTATGTGCCGATCAAGCTGACGATGGGCGGCGTCTCCGGTATTGTATCGATTATTTATCAGCTGACCGGACGAGGGGAGTTTTTATCCTTCGGGCTCTTATTCATTATTATCAATATCCCGCTTCTCATCATGGGATATTTTATGATTGGCGTACAGTTTGTCAGCAAAAGTATGATTGGAACCCTTGCATACTCAGTGATTATTGACCTCACACAGCCAATGATGTCCGGCTGGTACACGGAGTATATTAATCGCCCCCTGGCGTCTGGCGGTGCTGATCCGCTGATTTACTGTGTATTTGGCGGCGTTCTGTACGGCATGGGCCTTGGAATGATTTTTCGCGGCGGATTTACAACTGGCGGCACCGATATTATCGCTATGCTGGTTCGCAAGAAAGTAAAGATGATCAGTATGGGACAGATTCTGCTGGTGATGGATGCTTTAATCGTTTTTGCTTCGGCAATCGCCTATCGTCATGGTTCTGAACCAAGCATTCTCCTGGCGATGTACTCATTTATTGCGATGTATCTGACCGCTAAAAGCATTGATATCCTGCTGGAAGGATTTGATTATTGCCGGACAGCCTATATAATTTCAGATAAAAGTGAAGAAATAGCAGCGCAGATTATGACGAAAATGGAACGGGGGGTTACATCACTTCATGGAGAAGGGATGTATACGCGGAAAACCAAAGATATTCTGCTTTGTGTCTTATCGCGAAAACAAGTGCCGGATATTAAGCTTATTGTCGCGCAGATTGACCCGGACGCTTTTGTCATTGTCACCGAAGCCAGGGAAGTCCTGGGAGAAGGGTTCAGCGGCAGCCATACGCTGTAAGATCGAGTTGTTTCACGGCATGATGATGATGCTGTGTGCCGCGGCGCTCATCAATCACTTTCAGCTGATTGCTGACAGATGCTGCCAGGATGCTTTTTTTTAAGCAAAGCTGCTGGCAGAGCAGCGAAAACAGCAAGCGGGCTGCCTGACATTTTATGTTGGTCAACACGGGTTCGTATGTAAGAAGAAATGCGATCAGAGAACCTGCTTCGTCAGTTATATCACCTGTCCGGACAGACTCGAAATCTATTCGGTATACATGATGGTCTAGGTCGCTGAACACAAAATTGCGCCAGTTATTATCACCCAGAATCAAATGATTATCTCTGAACAGCTGAGTCGTATAAATATCGCGAAGCAGTCGGACAATCGCTTGAAGCTTATCTTCAGGTACAGCCTGGCCGGCTGCTTCACATGCTTCAATCAGCTCACAAGCGGTTTTGCCTTGGATGAGACGCATATAAAGGGTGAGTGGCTCAATACGGGTAATCTCTGGCACAGACAGATTCTGCTGACGCAGATAAGCCGCATATTGCTGTTCTGTCCGCCAGCTGGCTTCATCTTTGAATATTTTTACAATAGAAAGCTTTCCGCTTTGCGAATCACGAACCAGCATCACCTGGTTTTGCCTGCTCTTGTATGTTTTGACTAAATTATCATTAGGAGATGTCATGGCGGTTCCTGATTTCGATGCGGATATCAGCTTGATTCTGATAGCCGCGAAGCTGGCTGATCATGCCGGTTGCTGTCGCTCTGATGATGTCCTGAACAAAAGGAACCAGGTCAAGCGGCTGGCCATTGATGAACACATCAACTGTCTGATGCTGCTGAACACAATCCGAAAGCTGTGACTTCCCCTTCAGAACACTGTCACAGAACGTCCTGCAGTCCATACCACAGGCAAAGCAGCATTCAGCGTCAACATCAGGAAGCAGGGGAAGTGCTTTTTCTTCAATCAGGTTAACCATACGATCAATGTCTGTTAGGGCATTGATTACTGGAACACTGTTATAGCTGTGCAGATCGGCTGAGACAACGCCGCTGACAGCGATCACACAAGGACTCCAGCGCTGATCAAGGTCGCTGAGGTTTGCTCCGGTCAGTATTTTAGCGATGTTTGCGTCTTCCACGCCTTCGCAGATAACAAAATCATGGCTGTAATGCCTGAGAATCGAAGACAAAGGCAGTTTTTCAGAATAAAGCACATCAGTTTCATAAAGGCCTCTGGCCGTCACCAGCTGTGAGCCGGCATGACGATGCCGGCTGGTGTTGGTTCCAGGCGGATCTATTTGAAACTGCTCAAAATGAATTTCCTTAATTGAGCCAACGGAGCGGCCTCTTTTTCTCAGCTCTTTGATGATGGCCTCTGCCGTTGTTGTTTTACCAGTTTTAGTTGAGCCATAGACAGATAGTATCCGCATGCAGCGTCCTCCTGAGATTCATGAGCTTTATCATTCGCAGCCAGGGAAACCCGCTTGCCTTCAGGTGACGGGAGAAGCGGTGCATCCCTTTCTGGACATGATTTTTTGCTGACTGTCACACTTGATATATCACTGCCTACACGATCAATAAAACCATCAGGAAGATCAGTGATGAAGCGATGATCACCAGCCAGTCGGTATATCTTAATTTCAGCTTCATACGGCTGGTCTTCATAAAACCAGAGCGAAAGCCGCGAAGATCCAGGGCAATTGATAATGCCTGTGCTTTGTCAAGTGTCTGCATAATAACCGGAAAAAACAGATAAGTAAAGGTTTTCACTTTTTGCCGAACGGGTATTTTTTTTTTTTTTTTTTTTCGCAGCTGCAATGCAATAAGTGTGTGATTGACTTCACGTGCAAGCATGGGTATGAAGCTGATCGCGGTTATTACCATAAAGGCCAGTGTATAGGGGAGTTTTAACTGGATCAGGCTTTGAATGGACGCCTGGCTGTTCGATGTTGCCAGTGCGGCACCGCACAAAAGGATGATCAGCATACGTAAAATGAAGCCCAGTCCGGTTTCAAGACCTGTCTCTGTGACAATCACCCGGTTTCCTGCAGTCAGCAGGGCTTCTCCACTTCGGTTAAAAAGAAGCTGAATGATAAAGATGCCAAGAAAGGTTGAGAGCACTATGCGCAGTTTAGAAAAAACTTTTGACAGATCAGCGCTAACCAGCATTGACAGTAAAAGCGCCAGAATTAAAAGGATTAAAAGCTGAAGGGTTGAGTTCCTGATAATTGCGAGACTTGTCAGTAAGCAAACCGGCAGCATTTTGGCACGCGGATCAAGTTGCACAGGCCACCTCCTGTATCTTCTTGTCATCCAGGAAAAGCACAGATTGACAATACTGACTGACAAAAGGCTGATCATGACTGATCAGAAGCAAACCTTTCTGCATCCGTATCCGCTCTGTCATCAGATCACCAAGAACGCGGCGGCTTGCCAGGTCCAGACTGTTTGTCGGTTCATCCAGAATCAGGAAGTCAGGCTCATTCATCATCAGCGCTGCCAGTGCCAGTCTTTTTTGCTCGCCAGTGCTGAGCCGCAGCGGATTTTCATTTTTTCTCCGCGCAAGCTGAAACAAAGTCAGCAGTTTATCTGCTCGTTTCCTGATCTCAGCACTATCTGTCTGCTGCAAAATAAACGGGAACAGGAGTTCATCAAGAACAGTATCGGCAAAAAGCTGCTGGCGTGGATTTTGAAACAAATAGCCAATTTGCCTGCCAATTTGATGAAGAGGAATGTCTGATATGCTTTTGCCGTTTATTAAAACCTGTCCGTCAACAGGCTGAAGCAGCCCCATCATCAGCAGCCCAAGCGTTGTTTTGCCGGCGCCATTGCTGCCGGTCAGCCCGGTGCAGATGTCCATTCGAAGATTCAATGACAGACGACGCAGCACAGGCTGCTGAATTTGAGATGGATAGGCAAATGTAACTTTTTGCAGTTGAATCATCAAAAACCCCTCATCTGGACGCGCCATAGTGATTAAGATGACCAGACTCAAGATGCCATATATCATCTGCCAGATCATCAAAGCGGCCCTGATGGTCAATCAGCAGTATCGCAGTTGAAGCTTGCTTATGCCGCAGGATCATTCGCTTCACCTTGTCAATTCGATTATTGTCAATCATGGCCAGTGCTTCATCCAGAATCAGGAAGGGCCTTTTCATCAGAAGAAAAGCTGCGAACAAGATCAGCTGCTTTTCGCCGCCGGAGCAAAGCCTTGGGTTGCGAAATCGAAGTGATTCCAGGGAAAGCTCATGCATGATCTCATTGATCAGTGCGTTCATTCTTTGTACAGCGATACCTTGATGTTCCAGACCAAAGGCCAGTTCGCTTTCTGTATCAGGTGTCAGAATCTGCAGATCGGGATCGGGAAATAAAGCACTGATATATTGGGCAATTTCTCGTCTCTCAGTCATTAACAGATTCATCCAAGGGTTTTCAGATGTTTTTGCTGTGCCCGAGTGTTTGCCGGCTGTTCGCTGATCAAAAAGCACAGGAGAGGTGCGGTCAAGGTTAAGATGCAACTGTCCAGAAGTACCTGATTCATATGCCTCAGGCAGCGCTCTGCAGATTATTTTTGCTAATGTGGACTTTCCGGCTCCGTTTTTGCCCTGAAGAACCACTGCCTGACCTTGATGCCAGGTAAAATTGACATCAGACAAGAGGGATGTCTGCATTCCTGGAAAGGTGAAGCGCAGTTCTGAAACACGGATATTCATTGCAGGCTGACCTCAACAACATATTTGCACCAGCTCTGGCTGAAAGCCTCTTCAAGAATCACCAGCATATAAGGACCATCACCTTTTTGACTGCGATCCCTCAACGGAAGGCCATTTTCAATAAAAACCAGGAATACATGATCCTGCTCATAGATGCGCTGCAGGGGCAGGATTGTCTGATAACCATCCACCGCTGAAATAATCGCCTGCTCAAAGTCATCTTCGGCTAAATGATAGGCTTTCAGTAAATCACGAAGCAGGATACCCTCATATACATGTTCGGAGACTTCTCCGGTACTGGTTCGCCTTGTGGCACTGATTGTCTGGGTCTGGAGCTGCATCAGGTCACTTCTTGAAACAACATAGTCCCTGCCGACGGTGTCTGGAGACGCTGCTCTAAGTGATATCTGCTGATCTTCATAATACGCAAGCGCGGATGTCCGCTGATCAGTCTGCAGATAATAAGTGACACCGATCAATGCACTCAACACCAGGCAGGACAAAAACACAATCAGATGAGATCGCTTAAAAGTTGTTTTAGCTTTTTTGTCTGTCATATGGTTTGATCTCCCTGTTCGTCAGTCCTTTTTTTGCTTTGCGCCTTGCCGATGCGGCAGGCCAGACGCCAGGCGATCAGACCCCCTAATCCGCCTGAAAGAGACGCGATGCTCAGGCTGAAAAGAAGCGGGATGGCTGGCAGTCTGAAAAAAAGCAGATTGGACAAATACGTGCCGCTTATATTGGCCGCCATTCCCGCAAGAAAGCAAGAGAGCAATGTCTGGCCTCTGGACCTGGTGATCAGCCAGATGAGCTCGATCGCCAAGCCCGGTACTGTATATGAAATTATGCTTGCGGCACCGTGGTTGCCAAACGATCCCGATATCATCACAATCAGTGCCTGAACCAGCGCTGTCAGAAAGGCAGCACCAAATTTGCCAGTCAGCGTTCCGGCCAGAACCAGCCACATCATATAAAATCCGCCTGCTACTGAACCGCCAGGTATGAGGAGCGGACCTGTGACCATATGTGTCAGAGGCACAATAACCGGCTTGATAGCCAATCCCAGGCCGGCCATCAGCGCGATCAGCATCAGATCATAAGTTGAATAAGATAGTCGCAGTGCTTTCATAAAAATCCTCTTGATTTCTGACAGGACCTGCTGCCAGCCCGGATAATGACAGACAGCAGATCCTGTAAGAGATGGCTGCAGTTTACTCTGTTACAATTATTTCAGCTACACCACGTACCCATACATTGCCGCCTTCACCATCAACCGCCAGCATAGGCAAGTTATCATCATCCAGTACTTCGCCATTTTCTTCAAGAACGATGAGTGTTGTTTCCAGCACGGCCTGCTCATAGCTCACCTCAGCACTGAAGCCGTCGGCTGCCATGAAAGTCACTTGGCTGCCCGCATTCAGGTCAGCCAGTGACAAGATGTCAGCCAGCCTGTAACCTGAGCACGTAACCTGCTCTTCGCCGTCCCGGCCAAAGCGTGTCAGTGTTTCTTCGTGGTACTCAAGGTGGCTAAGATCGCTGCTAGTAAAACTAACCTGGTTAATCTGGATTGAAAAATCTGCATCGGGCGCTTGAGCTGCTGCTTGTCCGCTGCAGGCATTCAGCAGCAGTGATAAGACTGCCAAAGAAATGATGAGTGTTCGTTTAAATCGTAAAGTCATGTAATCCTCCCTGGATCATCAAATTGAATTGACGCTGTCGGCTCTGCCGCACGGCGCATTAACTGTTTTTCTTGTCTGACAGGTATCAAATTGAATCTTTCGGATATGTGCCAAGTGCCCGGCGTACAAAAAAAGCATACGGAACCACAGGAAACGTACACTTCTTCAAGCGTGATCTGCTGGTTCTTCTCAAACACGGAAAGCATCATAATTTCTTATCATACTCATCGGCCATTTCGTCATAGGCATCGCCCTTAGACAAAAAAGCTCGAACCTCATATTCAATTCCAGTCGCGCGACTGCGCATTAACAATAAAATACCAGATGCCTGTTGTCAAGCCGATTTGCTTGCTGTTAAAGGATTTTCAGCAAATTGCTGTAAAAATTAGCAGTTGAACCTCTAAAAAATGTAAACGTTTACGGGCGGCTTTCTTTTGCTGCGGCCATTTTGTTTTCTTCAGCAGCAAGGATACAGATGATTCATAAGTAATATGAGCGGATCATCACGGATCAGGCAAGATCTGCATAAATATCAGCAAAAAAAGCTTATGACATGCGAGCATCAGCACTTGTATGATAAAATCAGTGTTGCAGAGAAACATGAGGGCACAGTCAGGCGGTCGGGTCCTGATACACTGGTCTGGCGGCCTCGTTCGTGAAAGAAGGTTTATGATGATACTACTAGATGAGCTGCCGCTTGATATTGAAACATTCTGGCAGGACGATGCACGTGCCCATGAAGATAATTGCTTTTCAAAAAAAGCGCCGCAGATCGCGCTGGGCATCCGCATGAGCGATGAGTGTGTCTTTGCCGAGCTGGATGAGCCGGGTGATCCCTGGGGACATACACCCATAGAACGCAGACTTGAGCTTAACCGCCGCTATAATGACAAAGCAGAAAAAATTGTGGGACGAAGGCTGTTAAATGAATCGGCTGACCCGCACGACGCGGCTTTTCCTGAGGTGAAGCGCATCGGGGAAGTGTTTGGCGGAACGTATCATTTTGGCCAGAAAACAGGCGAGTGGCTGTCCGGAACTGCTGCAAAACCCGCCGAACTGGCGTCTTTGCTTGATCAAGTTGAGCGGCTTGATCTTGAAGACTTTATGCTGCCATCAAACTGGCATGCGGAGAAAAAAAGGATCTTTGACTGTTACGGGAAAAAACCGCATCAGCTGCGGCATGTTCGCGGGCCGGTCACATTGGCTGCATCTGTTTATGGTGTGGAAAATCTGATTTACCTGTATTACGATGCACCTGAGCTTTTCAGCCGCTTTTCTGAAACAATCACCCGGGTGATTGTTGAAATGAGCCGGATTATGGATCGGGAGGCCGGGTTTTCGGAAGGTGAGGCACCATCTGGGTTTTCTTTTGCTGATGATGACTGCTGTCTGCTGACACCGGAGATGTACGAGGTATTTGGCTATCCTGTTTTAAAAACAGTCTTTGAATGCTTCGCCTCTGATGTAAACGACAAGCGCTTCCAGCATTCAGATTCTGATATGGCGCATCTGCTGCCGTTGCTTGGAAAACTGAATCTGACCGGCTGCAACTTTGGTCCGACAGTCCTTATTGACCAGATACGCGCCTATATGCCGCGCACCAGAATCGACGGCTGTCTGGCACCGTTTACGTTCATGGATAATGATCCGCAGGCAATCGCGGCTGAAGTCAGAAGGGACTTTCAGATGATTCAGCAGCTGGGAACACGCGGCCTTAACCTATCAACAGCGGGATCCATTAATAATGGCAGCCGGCTGGAAAGCATGCGTCTGATAATGGCGCTGATCCAGCATGAAGGCAGATATATGTAAAACTGGCCAAAGATAACTCTTTTTCTGACAAGTAAAAAATGGTTTAATAGAGCATGAAACAATTCAAACAGTGCTGCCGTTTTCGTCTTGATCGATGTATAGACGTTCAGACATGAAAACGCTTGATTGACTGGAGGTTCACATGGAAGGCATTATCTATAGTTTTCTCGCAGGTGTCTCAACCGTTCTGGGTGTATTTGTCCTGATGATATTTGGTACACCGTCAAAAAAGGTTCTGGCTGCGTTACTGGGTTTTGCCGGCGGTATTATGACCGCCATATCAGTTTTTGAACTGATGCCGGAGGCCGTTGAGCTAGGTTCTGTATTCAGCGCTGTCATCGGCTTTCTGCTGGGCGCCGGCATGATGTTCGCGCTCGATAAAGTGATGCCGCATTCGCATATGTCGGAAAGTGACGATATGGTTGTTGAAAATCCGGAGAAGCTGACATTTGTCAGCAATCCGATTGCCCGTACCGGCTATCTGATTTTGTTTGGCATTGCCCTGCATAATCTGCCGGAAGGGCTCGCGATCGGCGCCGGACTGGAAGCCAGTCCGGAACTGGGGATGCTGATCGCGGTTGCGATCGCGCTTCACAATATCCCAGAAGGGCTGGCTATTGCGGGCCCGCTGAAAGCAGGCGGACTGAGCAGCATCAAAATCATCCTCTTTACGCTTGCCGCCGGACTGATGACACCGATTGGCGCAGCTATCGGGCTCTTGTTTTTCTCCATCTCACCGATCTTTGTCGGCGGGTCACTGGCATTCGCGGCTGGCGCGATGATCTACATTGTCAATGATGAGCTCATCCCTCAGTCAAACGCCATGGATAGTCATCTGGCAAATGCCGGACTCATCGCGGGACTGTTGCTTGGATTCGCCCTGCTTTGATTATTTAATGTAAGGAAAACAAATGATTTATCTCAACGAAGATCAGTCTGACCAGGGTGTGGATAATCAGACATCAGCAAGCCTGGATGCTTTGCAGGAAAAGCTGCGTCATAAGAAAAAAACCGTTGTCAGGCTGATGGCCCTGGTAACCGCGGTCGCCTTTCTGATTTTGTCTTTCAGCGGTGCGCTCAGGTTGTTTGGCTTGCCGCCTCTGGAGTTTCTGCTTGAATCGCGCCAGCTATCACAGGATTCTGACATTGCCCTTCTTAAACAGTCCGTTTTATCAGTCAGTGCCAATGGCAGCAGGGGGACGGGTTTTGTCCTGGCAGATCAGCAGCTGGCTGTGACCAATTTTCACATCACTGAACATGCAGGACAGCTGGAGATGAGAGATGTCAATGGCGGGCAGTCACTTCATCTGGAATGGCAGGAAACGCCGGAACTGGATCTGGCCATTATCAAGATCGACAGTCACGATGTGCGAGGACTTGAGCTTGAAACAGAAATTCTGCCTGATCTTGGCGAGACCGTTCTGATGATCGGCAA
>SLHU01000110.1 GCA_007135995.1 Clostridiales bacterium
AGCATCCGGGAAATGCTCCTTGAGCGCGCAGACTGCTTTCATTTCCTCAGACCCGCTAAGGACGCCGCCTTTCAGTTTGAAATCCGCAAATCCGTAACGCTGCTGTGCTGCCCGGGCCAATTTGACAACCGCTTCTGGAGTCAAAGCCTGCTCATGCCGCAGCGAAAGCCAGCTGTCTTTATTTTCCGGATCGGTATAGTAAGGCAGATCTGTCTTCTGATGGTCACCAATATAAAACAGATACCCCAGCGATTTGACCTTGTCCCGCTGAATGCCCTCTCCGAGAAGCGCGTCGACAGGCACCTCAAGGTATTTGCCCAGCAAGTCGAGCATGGCTGCCTCTATTGCGGTTACCACGTGAATAGTTGTGCGCAGATCATATGTCTGTTGACCGCGGCCGGCTGAGTCCTGCCCGGCATACGCATTTTTAACCCTGCTCATAACATTTTTGTACTGTCCGAGCGGCTGTCCGACAACGTACTGCTCCGCACTTACCAGCGTCTGGGTGATTTTTTCTCCACCGGGAACTTCACCTGCGCCCTGATTGCCGCTGCTGTCAGTCAGAATAAGAATATTACGCGTAAAATAGGGAGCATGCGCACCACTCAGGTTCAGCAGCATACTGTCCCTGCCGGCAACTGGAAAAACTTCCATTTTGACAATCACTGTAGTCTTTTTCATATCATCCCACCTCTCTGCCAGGAATATTTCAATCAGTATGAATATATAATTTAGTATAGCATAAAGGCCTGTATGCACGGAAAACAGCAAAGGCGGTGCAGGTAGAAGGCGCAGGCGGTGCGGGAAAAAGTATCGCCTGAAGTTGCGGCCAGTCCGCTGGTGCTGCGGGCAAAAACAATGACCCTTGAGCAGCTGATGACCTTCCAGAAAATACCGGCCCCTCAGTATCGGTTCCTGCTGTCACTCATCCGGATTGCCGGCCTGTTTATTATCAAATCGTAAGCATGGCCGGCGAAAAAACGATGCCTGGCCAGCCGCATTACCCTTCCGCTATTTCCTCGTCCGTACCAGGTACCCAATCGGAAGCCGCTTTTTTCTCAGATGAAATGAAGCACTGCCGGATCTTATCAGTCTGACATTCTGTTTGTTTGCGGTTTTGTACCGGATACCTCTGTTATAATCAATATGAACTGCCGATACGATCGATTCAGAGGAGGACGCACACTTGAAAGTTTATGCTATATTATGTAATCCTGGTCATAACAGGATTTACTATAAAGCTTCTTTAAAGCTCTCGATTACGGAGCTGAGTCTTATGGCGCGGAAATTCTCGACAGCATATGAACATGTGCGGCATCAGAATATTGCCGGTATAGATTACATAACGTTTCAAACAGACAATGAGTTGTCAGGTTCGGATGTGAGTATATTATCTGATTTGTCTTTTGCATATGCTCTTTTTGAAATCGAAACCTTAAACGGAAATCAATATCTTCGACCAATCAAGCCTGTCAGAGAAGACTTTGTTGATGAGAGTATCAGTACGATCATGAAATATACCGGAAAAACCAATGAACTTTTCACAAGAATGATGATTAACGTTGCCTTTTACTCGCAGGACAACCAGAATAATATAAAATTACTTGACCCGTTAGCTGGTAAAGGCACAACCCTTTATGAGGGACTGATGAAGGGCTACAATGTATACGGCATTGAAATCAGCGATCAACTGGTTAATGAGTCTTATCACTTTGTGAAAAGATTTTTGGAAACAGCAAGATATAAGTTCGATTATTCGTCTATGAAGATATCCGGTCCCAAAAAGTCTTTTTCAGCCTTAAGACATTCCTTTGAGACTGCCAGGACGAAAGAAGACTTTAAGAGTAAACAGACAAGAGCAATAGAAATGATTGCCGGGAATTCCCTATATGCTGACAAGTTCTTTAAGAAGCACTTTTTTGACATGATTGTCGGAGATTTGCCTTACGGCGTTCAGCACGGTAATATCACAAATAAAAAACAGACATCTTTAACGAGAAATCCTGCTGAACTGCTTAATGCCTGCCTGCCCTCATGGATGGAAGTTCTGAAGCCAGAGGGCATCATTGTACTGGCCTGGAACAGCCATGTATTGTCTCGTGACAAGATGGAGCAGCTTTTTGAAGATCAAGGGTTGACTGTAAAAAAAGATGACGCTTATTTACAGTTTGAGCACCGGGTGGATCAGTCGATATTAAGAGATATCATTGTTGCTGTAAAAAAATAAATGCTGTATGCAGGTCTTTATTCCAGGTTTTTTCGCATAGGTTGTTCGCTTCGCTGCAGATACTGCTGTAAAAATGGAATCGTCAGCAGAAAAAGCAGTGTGGTGATATCTCTTGGCGGTACGGTTATCGGGATAAACAGCATTTGATTTATGTCTGCAGAGCCTCCGGGCTGCAAAAGAAACACAGCAACGATCGTAATCAGTGAAGGCAGCGGCCGGAACCGGAAAATCTTCAAAACAAACAAGGTGATCAGCAGGACCGTCGTTACAGCGACGATTGATTCGAGCGTCCGCACAGAGCCGATCGACTGGCCAAACAGCCGGAAGGCAATAACCGAGCGAAGCGGGTCCTGAATGGTCCCATGAACGAAAATATAATCTTTGTATGGGATCAGACCTTCCATGTACGAAATGGCGAAGCCCATGCTTTCGCCTTCGTGAAAGGTTGGAATAGACTCAGAATCTAAATGATCTATATCTCCAGTACCGGCAGACCCGAAGCTTTGACCTTGCTCACCATGCGTTCCTGGCAGGTGAACAGCAGAATCTGCTGGTTCTCCCGGCAGCTTTTTTGCATCAGCCAGTCCAGGGCAGCCTCGGCTCTGGACTCATCGTACTGGATGAGTATATCATCGAGCAGCAGCGACGGCCTGTTGTCTGTTTCACTGATCTGGTCTGATATGGCCAGACGCAGGGCCAGATAAACCTGGTCCACCGTGCCGCCGCTGAGATACTGCCACTCTCTGAGCCTAGAGGTCGCCGGGTCAGCTACTTTGACATCAAATGCCCGATCTACCTTGAGATCCTCGTAGCGGCTGCAGGTCAGCCGGGCCAGGTTTTCCGCAGCTGCCCGGTTCAGGGCGGGGCCGAAGCTGCTTTGCATTTCATCAGCGGCAGCCTCCAGCGACTGCCGGACCTGGCTCAGGATACGATAATACGCATCCATGCTGTCAATTCGGTTCTGCGTATGGGCGATCCGCTCATCAATTTCGCTCACGCTTCGCCTGTTTTGCCCGAAGTGGCGGATTTCAGATTCCAGGGCGGCTTTGTCTTCGCGGATCTGGGCCAGTTTGATTTGCAGGTTTTCCAGTTCTGCCGCCATCATCTCCCTGTCTTCTTTTCCCAGATACAGCGGCCGCGGCGTCGTTTCCTCAAGCTGTTGATTGATCTGTTCTGCTTTTTCCTGCCACTGCTTCCAGCTCAGATCATCCAGCCTGTCATCGAAGGCCTGCTCCTGATGCCTGACTTGCGCGCTCATTGTTTCTGCCGCATCAACGTGTTCGCTCAGCTGCTCCAGGACATGAGCCGCCTCCCGGGGATCCTCAAGCAGCAAGTAAGGCTGCAGCCAGGAAAGCAGCTTTTCTTTGGCCTGTTGACAATTATCTTCTTTTGATGCAAGTTCATTCTGGTCGTGCCGGTGTTCTTCTTGATATATCTTTAACTTTGAACGCAGCTCATCTGTTTCCTGCAGCAGGGAAGAAAGCTGCTCCGCTGACGTGCAGCCGCTGCGGTCTGTTAGGTCCTGGATTTGTTTTTTATATGCCTCCATCTTACGAAAGGTATCCTGCAGCTCAAGATCACCGTCCGCCAGGCTGACCGGCTCTTGCTGGTCGATCTCTTCGCGAAGCTGTTTCGCTTTTATTTCGGCTTTGGTTACGGCATCGGCTGCCTCCCGCATCAGGTTTTCCAGTCTTGTTTTGTTCGTCAGCAGACTAGTTTTCAGCAGATCTGACTCCCTGCTTTTTTCAGCAAACTTATCTTGATGCCTCCGCTCATCGTCCATCGATTGGCTGAGGCGCTGCTGAGACGTCACCAGGTTATTTTCCGCATATCGGCGCAGCTGGTCCAGAGATTGAAATTGACTGTCGGCAATCCGTATCTCGCTTTCAAGCAGCTGTAGTTCCTGAAAAATACCGTCGCTTTGGCCGCCTTTACTCTGCAGGCTGTATGCCAGTCCGGCTGCCGTTATCGCAAAGCCGGCGGCTGCAGCCGCCCAGGCCAGAGGGTTTACAAGCACCGCGGCTGCTGAGCCTGCCAGCAGCAGTATAACACCCGTGA
>SLHU01000381.1 GCA_007135995.1 Clostridiales bacterium
CAAGGTGCTCGACTGGAACAGGATTTCGACGTTTAACCTGGATGAATACGTTGGCCTGCCAGGTGATCATGAGCAAAGCTATAAAACGTTTATGAACAAAAAATTATTCAGTCATGTCAATATCCGGCCTGAAGCGATTCACATACCTGACGGCATGGCAGAGGACCCGGACGCAGAGTGTCTGGCCTATGAACGCAAGATAAAAGCAGCCGGAGGTATTGATCTTCAGCTGCTGGGCATCGGCCGCAATGGCCATATCGGGTTTAATGAACCATCGGATGTCTTTGAACCGCTGACACATTGTGCTGATCTGACAGAAGATACAATTGCAGCGAACGCGCGGTTTTTCAGTAAGCCGTCAAGTGTGCCTCGCCGGGCGGTCAGCATGGGCATTGGCACCATTATGCAGGCCTGGCAGATTGTTCTGATCGCGACGGGTTCAGATAAAGCCAGAGCAGTTGCGGCAATGGTGCAAGGTGCGATAGACCCGAAGTGTCCGGCTTCTATTTTGCAGACACACCCGCGGGTCACTGTTCTGCTTGACAGAGCTGCTTCTGTTGCCTTGTCAAGATAAGTTCCGCACACAAAATGATCATACCCAGGCATTATGGGTATGATCATTTGAAAGTCAGCTGAAATCTGAAAATGGCCGGCAGCTTGAAAAAGCCCGGCCATTTTCAGATTTATTTAAATCCGCGCCTGATCATTAGCTCAATGAGTGTATGGCCTTGATCCAGACGATAACCAGTCTGTTCGCAGCTCAGTTCATCGTACGCGGCGGCAGGCAGATGGTCGCGCCTGTCACTGCTATAGATGGCAAAGGGGACCGGGTCGCTGGTATGTGTTCGCAGGGTCAGCGGTGTGGGATGGTCCGGCAGCAGCAGCAGCCGGTAGTCTTCACCTGTTTCCTGCCGCTGTCTTTCAAGGTACTCCCAGACTGGTCCGACAATATGCTGGTCGATCAGCTCAATTGATTTGACTTTATTCTCAACTTCTGCCCGATGGCCACATTCATCGGGTGCTTCAACGTGGAGATAAACATAATCCTGACCACGGCTGAACTCATGAATGGCAGCCTCCGCTTTGCCCTCGAAATTTGTGTGAATATTACCTGTTGCCCCGGGCACATCCACAACGTGCAGCCCGGCGCATATGCCAAGGCCATTCACCAGATCAACGGCAGATATCACCGAACCTTTAATCTGATAGCGGTCAGCCAGCACCGGCAGCTGCGGGAGCGTGCCCTGTCCCCAGATCCAGGCTGTGTTCGCCGGCTTGAGATATCTTCGCACCCGTGCCTTGTTCACAGGATGCTCAGCAAGAAAGCGGCTGCTTTCTTTCATCATGTTCAAGAGCCGATCCGCGCCGGCACCTGTCGGCAGATAGTCGCCAATCTGCCGGGTCAGGATATCATGCGGCGGCACCAGTCCGCTTTCAAGCGGTCCTTTTTTCCAGACCATGCAGTGCCGGTAGCTTTTGCCGGGATAAAAACGAATTTCATCGTCCGCGAAGGCGGTGTTCAGCTGTTCAATCAGCCGTGCGGCTTCATCACTGCCAATTTCATCTGAAGAATAATCGAGCATCACACGATCGGAAAAACAATCTGCTTCTGAAAGCGTTACCAGATTACAGCGAAAGGCAATATCTCCTGGCTGCAGGTCAATAGACATACTGATCGCTTCCAGCGGTGAACGGCCAGTATAATAAACTTTCGGATCATAGCCCATAACAGCCATATTCGCTGTATCACTTCCAGGTGCCAGTCCCGCCGGCACTGTACTGACAAGTCCGGCCAGACCGCTTCTGGCGATTCTGTCCATATGCGGCTTGTCGGCAACCATCAAAGGCGTCTGTCCATTCAGTTGCGGAACAGGCAGATCTGCCATGCCATCACCAAGAAAAATAATATATTTCACACAGAAGCCTCCTAAATCTAAATGGCCGGAGCGTCTGCGCAATAACGACAACGTCTCCTGGCAGGTGTTTAAAAGTTAATAAAGCCTCTTGGCGTTACTGTCGTAATACCAAGAGGCAGAAAATACTGTTAAGTGACGATGCAGGTTGCTATCGCTTAGCGAAGCAGTGCGAGGAGTATGCCGGCAGCAACTGCTGACCCGATCACACCAGCAACATTAGGTCCCATGGCATGCATCAGCAGGAAATTGCTCGGGTTTTCATCTGAACCGACTTTCTGAGAGACACGGGCGGCCATCGGAACGGCTGAAACACCTGCGGAACCAATCAGCGGATTGACCTTGCCGCCGGACAGGCGATACATCAGTTTACCAAGCAGGACGCCGGCTGCTGTACCAAATCCAAAGGCAATAACGCCAAGTCCTATGATCAGAAGCGTTCTGGAAGTCAGGAAGCTGCTGGCAGTCGCCGTCGCTCCGACTGAAACACCAAGGAAAATGGTCACAATATTCAGCAGTTCGTTGCCGGCTGTTTTCACCAGTCGCTCGCAGACTTTACTTTCTCTCAAAAGGTTGCCCAGCATCAGCATGCCGACCAGGGTCAGCGCATCCGGAATGATCAAGGCGACCAGGATGGTCACAGCAATCGGGAAAATGATTTTTTCAGTACTGCTGACCGGCCGCAGCTGCTCCATGACAACGCCTCTTTCTTTTTTAGTTGTCAGAGCGCGCATAATGGGCGGCTGGATAACGGGTACCAGGGCCATATAGGCATAAGCCGCAACCGCAACTGCGCCAAGCAGATGAGGTGCCAGTGTCTTGGTGACAAAAATGGCTGTGGGACCATCAGCTCCGCCGATGATACCAATAGAAGCCGCTTCCCAGGGTGTGAAGCCAAGCAGCAGCGCACCAATGAAAGCGACAAAAATACCAATCTGAGCGGCAGCACCCAGCAGCAGTGACCGCGGGTTGGCAAGCAGCGGACCAAAGTCAGTAAGTGCGCCGATACCAAGGAAAATCAGCGGCGGATAGATCCCGAGCTTGATGCCAAGATAAATGTAGTCAAGCAGACCGCCTTCATTAAGTACTTCGCGATAGGCAAAAATCGTGTTTTCCGGATACCCCAGCGATGTGATAAAATCCGGGTCATAAAAATTCATGTTGATGATACCGGCCATCGGCATATTCGTCAGAATCATACCGAATGCGATCGGCAGCAGCAGCAGCGGCTCAAATTTCTTGACAATGGCCAGATACAGCAGCACAAAGGCAATCAGAATCATGCCTATCTGGCTCAGCTGTATATTAGTGAAACCGGAACCTTGCCAGAGCCGGTTGATGGTTTCGCTAAAAGCGTTAAAAAAATCGACAATACTATTCAAAACAAATCCCTCCATGCACCCTGTCAGACTCTGCGAATCCGGCGAATTTTAAAGCCGGCCGACGGCTGGCTTGAATCAGATAGAGCAAGACTGACCGCGGCTGTGATGACGGCGATCAGGGCGCCGTCAGTTTCTGAAGCACGCTCTGAAGCTGATGCTCCAGGCTCAGCAGAACTGCCGGCCGGCTCAACAGCAGCTTTTTCAGCAGCTGCTTCAGGCTGCCTTTTTGGAGCTGTTGTTTCTTTACCCCCGGGTTTGCCATTGATCAGACGCGACATCAGGCTAACCACAACGGTGAGCAGTGTCAGAACAAAAACAACAATGACGATTCCCACCACTGTCATTGTAATACTCAGAAAGGCGCGCTCACCAATCGTGGAATACTGTTCTGCCCAGTTTCCGGCATTCAATACAGATATCATATATAACCTCCTGCTCAGCATGAAGCTGGATCTTAGCGGCTTGCCTGGAAAGGAAAAATCAGACATCAGATTTAGTCAGTTGGTGTCTGATAAGCTTCCGGGCCAAAAATAGCCATCTATAGTTTAACCTAAGCTTTAGCAACGTGCAATGACTTCCTTGACGAATACTTGCAAAAAACAGGCGGGGTTGTTAAATTTGTACATATGTCATATATCTCGGCAACAGGAGATCAAAATTGTGAATCAATCTTTCCAGTTTCATGATAAACATAAAATATCAGTGTTCATCGGTGCCTATGGCAGCGGTAAATCTGAAGTCAGCGCAAACTTTTCTGTCTGGCTTGCCCAGTCAGGGTATCGTGTCACGCTTTGTGATCTTGATATCATCAACCCGTATTTCCGGACCTCTGATGCCGCCGCGGCGCTTTCTGCTGAGGGTGTCAGCATGGTCAGCCCGCAGTTCGCCGGCACCAATGCGGATGTGCCGGCACTGCCCGGCGGCCTGCTGTCTGTTTTTGATCAGAAAGATCTGTATGGTGTGTTCGACATCGGCGGTGAAGACCTCGGCGCCAGAGCCGTCGCAACGGTCAGGCCGCGGCTGGCGGCGGCGGACCACGCTATTTACATGGTGGTGAATGTGAACCGTCCCTGCACGGACACCGCTGCGCGGATTGTCCGGCAGGCGTACGTGCTTGAAAAAACAACCGGCCTGCCCATCAGCGGGCTTGTCCAGAACACCAATCTGCTGGAATACAGTCAAAGCGAATCGATTGATTATTCTGATGAAACGATTGAACAAGCCGCCCGGCAGCTATCGCTGCCCGTTTCTTTTGCCGCTGCATTACCGGAAGCGGTTCCGCCCGCCTGGTCTGCCAAAAGCTGGCCTGTCCTTAGGTTAAAACGCTTCATCCGCTATCCAGGTCAGGCATCATCCGCAAAACAGCCTTGACGGCCGTTCTGTATCCATTATAATAATTGAGATATCTGTTTTGCCAGCGAGGTATAATGAGATATCCGTTTTGCCGGCAAGATAGATGAGATACCTGTTTTCAGGGAGGTAGATATGTCCAGAGTAGAATTTGATGATGACCGCTGCAAGGGATGCTGTCTTTGTGTATCGGTCTGCCCGAAAAAAATAATCGCGCTTCATAAAGATAAGCTGAATCAGAAGGGTTTTCATCCTGCAGGTGTAGAAGAAATGGATAAATGTACAGGCTGCAGATTCTGTGCGTTTATATGTCCGGACAATGTGATTGAAGTGTATAAGTAGGAGGACAGGATGAGCAGCCGCGTGTTAATGAAGGGTAATGAAGTGATTGCAGAAGCAGCGATCCGGGCCGGATGCCGCCACTATTTTGGCTATCCGATTACCCCGCAGACCGAAATTATGAACTATATGGCCCGCCGGATGAAAGATGTAGACGGCACCATGGTTCAGGCCGAAAGCGAAATTGCCGCGATCAATATGGTATACGGAGCTGCCGCTGCCGGTGCCAGGGTGATGACTACCAGTTCAAGCCCGGGGATCAGCCTGAAACAGGAAGGTTTTTCCTATATTGCCGGTGCTGAGCTGCCGGCGGTTGTAGTGAATATTGTACGCTGCGGCCCCGGACTTGGCGGCATTCTTCCGGCGCAGGGTGACTATTTCCAGGCAACGAAAGGCGGCGGGCACGGTGACTATAAAAATATCGTGCTGGCACCCGCCAGCGTTCAGGAGCTATATGAGCTGACAGTTGAAGCGTTCAACCTGGCAGACAAATACCGCATGCTTGTCATGATTCTGGGAGACGGCACACTGGGACAGATGATGGAACCCGTATCCTACCGGGATGCAGAGCAAATAGAGACAGTCGAAAAACCCTGGCATGTATGCGGTACGAAAGACAAGCGCCAGCATCGGACGGTACAATCCATTTATATTGATCCGGATGATCTTGAAGCACTCAATGATAAGCTGCAGGCAAAATACCGTACCGTTGAAAAGCAGGACACCATGGTGGAGATGATCGGCTGTGAAGATGCCGAGATTATCATCACCGCATTCGGCACCAGCAGCCGCATCAGCCGAAACGTGCTGCGGCTGGCTGATGACCTGGGCATCAAAGTGGGGATGATCAGACCGATCACCTTGTGGCCATTTCCAAGCGAGGCGATCATGGAAGCTGCCGCAGCTGATTCTGTCAAGTCGTTTTTAGACATTGAACTGAACGCCGGCCAGATGCTCGAGGATGTCCGGCTGGCGGTTAATGGCCGCAAGCCCGTTCATTTTCTGGGCCGAACCGGCGGTAATCTGCCGACTCAGAAGGAGATCATTGAAAAAATCAGGACAATTGCAGGGAGATAATCATGAAGAAAGTATTTGCCAGAACCAGAGGGCTGACGGATAAACCCTTTCATTACTGTCCTGGATGCACACACGGCATCATTCACCGGCTGATCGCGGAAGTGATGTGCGAAATGGATATTCTAGGTGAGACAATTGGCGTCTCGCCTGTGGGATGCACCTATAACAATTATGAATACTTCGCCTGTGATATGGTCCAGGCCGCGCATGGCCGGGCACCGGCCGTGGCAACCGGTATCAAACGTGTACATCCGGACCAGCCGGTTTTCACTTATCAGGGTGACGGGGATCTGGCGGCGATCGGCACCGCCGAAATTATTCATGCGGCTGCCAGAGGCGAGAAAATCACTGCTTTTTTTGCCAATAACGCGATTTACGGCATGACATCGGGTCAGATGGCGCCGACAACCTTGCTGGGGCAGGTCACCACAACGTCTCCTTTTGGACGGGACGCTGCCGTGGAGGGCTATCCGATCAATGTCAGCGAGATGCTGGCGACCATCCGGGGTGCTGTCTATATAGAACGTGTGGCTGTCAATAATTTTAAGGAAATCAGCAAAGCGAAAAAAGCCATCGCCAAGGCATTCCGTGTCCAGCAGCAGAAACTGGGGTTCTCAATGGTTGAAATACTCTCAACATGTCCGACAAACTGGGGCAAGGATCCAGTCGCGTCACTGCGCTGGCTTGAAGACGAGATGATGGCGCAGTATCCGCTGGGTGTTTTCCGCGGCGGGGATCTGGAGGTATAAAATGACAGATTTCTCTATTATTATCGCCGGTTTTGGCGGGCAGGGGATCTTGTCCGCAGGCATTATTGTTGCGACAGCAGCTTTGTTTGAAGGACGCGAGGTTTCATGGTTTCCGTCATACGGCCCTGAAATGCGCGGCGGGACTGCGAACTGCAGTGTCGTGATTTCGGATCAGGTGATTGGCTCACCGGTAATTAATGATACAGATGTGCTGATCGCGCTGACCGGACCATCAATGAAAAAGTTTGCGCGCCATGTGAAGTCAGGCGGATTGATCATTATAGACAGTTCTCTGGTCAAGGATGTGCCCGAACGTGACGATATCCTGTTTTTCCCAATACCGGCCTCAAAGATCGCGTCAGAAATGGGCAATATGACATTTGCAGCGATTACCCTGTTGGGCTGCCTGGGCGCACATACAGAAAGCTATCAGCGTGAGTCGTTCGAAAAAGCGCTTTATGAAGCATTGCCGCAGCGTCATCATCATCTGATTCCGGAAGAAATGAAAGCGTACGATCAGGGTGCCGCGTTTCAGGAGGTTGTTCTGACCCCGGAAGCGATAAAAGCCGTCACATGCAAAACAGTCAGGTGAATCTGCCTGGCTGTCAAGTTAAATTCGTGCAGGAATACTACAAAGTTAACAGCAAGATTAGCAGCTTATTCTACAAAGAGCGGTTTTATCTGCTCTTTTTGATTGTGCAAACAAAGTGTTACGGTATAATAAAATTACATGAAACCTGACGTGCCGTAAGGCTGAGGCACGCGTCACAGTGTTCAGGGGCAGCTGCATGTTTTTTCAGCCGCCTGACTGCTGCAAGGAATCGCTGCCTGCTGACTGCCGGCAGACATGGATGACAGGAGGAAAAAACGAGTGGCACGTAATGAGATTATCGCTATGGTACTGGCCGGTGGACAAGGTTCACGCCTGGGTGTTCTGACAAAGCATCTTGCAAAACCGGCTGTTCCTTTTGGCAGCCGCTACAGAATTATTGATTTCCCGCTGAGCAACTGTATAAATTCCGGCATTGAGACCGTCGGCGTACTCACACAGTATCAGCCTCTGGCGCTCAACACGTATATTGGCAATGGTCATCCGTGGGATCTGGACCGCAACAAGGGAGGGGCGTTTATTTTGCCGCCTTACCAGAGTTCGGAAAGAAGTGACTGGTATACAGAAACCGCAAACGCTATTTTCCAGAATATGGAATTTATTGAAAACTGCGATCCAAAGCATGTTCTGATCTTATCAGGTGATCATATTTATAAAATGAATTACGCGAAAATGCTGCAGACACACATACGTGAGGCCGCAGACGCGACCATCGCGGTTATTGAAGTGCCGTGGGAAGAAGCATCGCGTTTTGGACTGATGAACACCGATGAAAACGATAATATCACTGAGTTTGAAGAAAAACCGGAAGCGCCAAAAAGCAACCTCGCGTCTATGGGTGTTTATATTTTCACCTGGGATACGCTGCGCCGATATCTCATAGAAGATGAGCACAACCAGAAATCGAATCATGATTTCGGTAAAAATATTATTCCCCGTATGCTCCAGGATCAGGCAAAGCTGACTGCCTACCGTTTCTGC
Source organism: Clostridiales bacterium (assembly GCA_007135995.1). Classification (GTDB taxonomy): domain Bacteria; phylum Bacillota; class Clostridia; order Saccharofermentanales; family UBA5734; genus SLHU01. Next base: position 8,402 of record SLHU01000381.1, read on the forward strand.
GGCTACTGGAAAGATGTCGGAACCATCGCCAGTTTATGGGAATCGAATATGGATATTCTTGATCGGCCGGAAGAGCTTAATTTCCGGGATCGTGAATGGCGTATATACAGCAAAAATCCGGTTAAGCCGGCGCATTACATTGCGAAAAACGCCAGTGTCGTCAATAGTGCCTTAACCGATGGCTGCTCCATTTACGGTAAAGTGGAGCACTCTGTTTTATCCAACAGTGTTACCGTTGAAAAAGGTGCAGTTGTCAAAGACTCAATCCTGATGCCGGGGGTAACGGTTCAGGAAGGTGCTTTTCTAGATAAATGCATAGTCGGCTTTGAGACGGTCATCGGACGAAACGTAAGAGCCGGGGTTTCTGTAAAAGTGAAAAGCCGTTTTACCAGCCCGCACTGCCAGGATCAGATAACCGTATTTGAACGCGGACTGAAAATAAGAGACAATGTGGAGATACCGGGGAACTGCATGGTTGAAATCGGAGACGACGGTACCAGCAACGAGCTGATTGAGTATACGTTTCGCGTACGCTGAAGGAGGATAACCAATGTTTATAAACGCAATGGGGCTGATTTTAGCTGATCACAGGAAGATTCATCTGGGGGATTTGTCCCGCCCGCGCGCGCTGGCCGCGATCCCGTTCGGCGGACGCTACCGGATCATCGATTTCATGCTGTCAAATATGGTCAACTCAGGCATTTCCCAGATAGGCGTGATCGCGCTGAGCAAGTACAAGTCCCTGATGGACCATCTGGGAACAGGCAGCTCCTGGGATCTTGACCGCAAGCAGCCGGGGCTGAATCTGCTGCCGCCTTATATTAATACCGCCAATGTAGATCGCGGCGGTGAAGCGGATGACCTCACCGGGCTGCTTGATTTTTTCAGAGCTTATCCGCATAAATACGTTATTGTGGCCGACAGCAATATGGTGTTGAACGCCACCTTCGATGACTTTGTCAGCAAGCATGAAGAAAGCGGTGCCGATATCAGTGTCATGTATAATCGTGACAGCACCCGATACGGCAGTCCGAGCATGATTCTTAATCTTGACCGTCGCGGCTATCTGCGCGACATGATGCTGGACCCGCCAAAACCCTCAGCCACGCGCTGCTCACTGGGCATCGCCGTGCTGGACCGCGAGCTGCTGATCGACCTGGTCAGTGAATCCATTGCCCGCGGCGACAGGGATTTTTCAATTGACGGCCTGATGAAAATGTATAAGCAGTACCGGGTGCGCGGGATTGAATACAAAGGTAAAGTCTTGAGAATCAACAGTATTCCGACCTATTTTGCCGGTACCATGCGGCTGCTGGACGATGCGTTCCGCAATGAACTGTTTGGTTCTGGCCTGCCTGTTTATACGAAAGTTAAAGATGAAGCACCCACCCTCTATATTGAGGGCAATGCCGTCAGCAATTCGGTTATTTCCGACGGCTGCCTGATTACCGGTGAGGTGACCGATAGCATGATCTTTCGCGGCGTGACGATCTCAAAGCATGCGGTTATCAGAAACTGCATTATTATGCAGGATGTTTATGTATCGGAAGGTGTGGAACTGGAGAATGTGATACTGGATAAAAACTGCGTGATCAGGCCCGGCATCAAGCTGGTTGGCCAGACAGATTATCCTGTAGTCATTGGAAAGGGGGCGATTGTCTGATGAAAATCAAAACACTCTTTGTATCAGCGGAAATGGCGCCGCTGGCACAGTCAGGAGGCCTTGGTGACGTGGTGGGCGCTTTGCCGTCGCGGCTAAAAGCCCAGGGACACGATGTGCGTGTGGTTTTGCCGCTGTATAAAAAAATTAAACAGAAATACGAAAAGAAGCTGAAGTTCCTCCGCTGGTCCATGATCAAGCTGGGGTGGCGGACCATGTACAGCGGCCTGCTGAGCATGAAGCTTGATGGTGTGACAATTTACTTTATTGACAATGATTTTTACTTTGGCCATGACCCGCTGTATATTGATTATTCCTTTGATATAGAGCGTTTCAGTTTTTTCCAGCGCGCGGTTCTGGAGGCTTTAGGTGAGCCGATGGATTTTGAACCAGATATACTGCATCTGCATGACTGGCAGACCGCGATGATTCCCTGTCTGCTTGATGCGCATTACCGGCCGTACGGGTATCATCAGAAAGTCCGCACATTACTGACCATCCATAATCTGAAATATCAGGGCATTCACGGCAGAGAGCGGATCGCTGACCTGATGGATCTGCCGGATCGGTATATGTCGGAGTTCGGCGTGCTGAAAGACGGTGTGCCGAATTTCATGAAAGCCGGCATCGTATACGCGGACCGGGTGAATACCGTTTCTCCGAACTACGCAGCCGAGATTATGACAGCTTACTATGGCGAAGGGCTGGAGGTGCTGCTGCAAAGCCAGGCCTATAAGCTCAGCGGCATCCTCAACGGGATTGACGAGATCAGCTATAACCCCGCGTCTGACGAATCAATCGCCAGATGCTACGATCTGAAAACCTGGAAAGAAGGCAAGGCCGCCTGTAAAAACGCGCTGCAAAAAGAACTTGGTCTGGAACAGACCGGGCATCAGCCGCTCGCTGTTATGATATCCAGACTGGTTGACCAGAAAGGTCTGGACCTGCTGCTGCGCATCCTCGACGAAATGCTGCACAGCGGTATACAAGTCGCTGTATTGGGCACCGGGGAACCCTATTATGAACAGGCTCTGCGTGAAATCGCTGCCCGCAATCCGCGACGACTGGCCGTCCGCATCTTGTTTGACATTGATTTGTCGCGGCGGCTGTATGCCGGCGGAGATTTGTTTTTGATGCCCTCTTTATTTGAACCCTGCGGTCTTTCTCAGATGATTGCCATGCGTTACGGTACGCTGCCTGTTGTCAGAGAAACCGGCGGGCTAAAAGATACAGTGATTCCTTTTAACCCGGAAACAAATGAAGGTAACGGCTTCTCATTTGCGAATATTAACGCTCACGAATTACTCTTTAAGGTGCAGGATGCTGCGAATACCTACCGCGAGCGGCCGCAGGAGTGGCAGAAGCTGGTTGAATCTGCCATGAAGGGCGATTATTCATGGAACCGTTCAGCCAGAGATTATCTTGACCTGTATCGCATGCTGATTGGCTGATGACGCTGATCGTTGAGATTCAGACCTTGAAAGGATGTACCTGACAATATGCAGATACAGCATTTAAGCCGATCAGAAAACTACCGTGCGCCATACGGTGCTGTTACGGTCGGCACAAGCATCCGGTTTCGACTCGATATCAACAAAGAGGACGGACAGGTTAAGACTGTTTCTCTTTGCTATGCCTACGGCCTGCAGCTTTTTCATGAAAGCAGGATTCGCCTGGACCGGATAAAACAGTCCCAGAGCTGGGAAATAAACCTTCGCATGCCAATGGAATCGGGATTGTTTTTTTACTGGTTTGAAGTCGACATGGATCACCACAGAATTTTCTATACGGCTGACCGCGACTCAGCAGACGGGAGAGGGGTGGTCAGCAGCAGCCGTCCCAAATACCATCCCGGAGAAACACATCATCCGTCAGCCTGGCAGGTAACCCTATATGAACGCGATTTTCATGTGCCGGAATGGCTGATCGGCGCTGTGATCTATCAGATTTTTCCTGATCGCTTCCGTCGGGATCGGAATTTCAGCTTAACCCGCTTTCATGACAACCAGTTTCCGGAGCGTATTTTCCATCCTATCTGGCATGAAGAAGTTGATTATATCGGCAAACCCGAAACAGGCTATCTGGCCTGCGATTTTTTTGGCGGGTCACTTGAAGGCATCAGGGAAAAACTGGATGACCTGGCTCGTCTGGGCATTCAGGCCATCTATCTCAATCCGGTATTTAAAGCGCGATCATCCCATCGGTACGACACCGGAGATTATGAGCAGATTGATCCGCTGCTGGGGGATGAAAAGCATTTTCGCAAACTGTGCGAGGATGCCGAGAAGCGAGGCATACGGATTTTGCTTGATGGTGTTTTCAGTCATACAGGCGCTGACAGCCGTTATTTCAATAAACTTGAGCGATATAGCGAGGAAAGCGGCGCTTACCAGGAAGCTAAGGGTAAAGGATTATCGCCTTACAGCAGCTGGTATAGCTTTCATCGCAGAGGCGATCAGCTTCTCTATGATTCCTGGTGGGGGTTTCAGGACCTTCCCAGTGTCAATGAACATGATCTGACTTATCAGGATTATATCGCCGGCAGGAAGGGTATTGTCCGGCGCTGGCTGAAGCTTGGCGCGTCAGGCTGGCGGCTTGATGTTTCAGATGAACTGCCCGATTCTTTCTTAAGGTCCCTGCGCAAGGCCTGCAAGGCAGAAAAGAAAGATGCAGTGCTGATGGGTGAAATATGGGAAAACGCCAGTCATAAGATTAGTTATGGCAATTACCGCGACTTTCTGTTTGGCAGAACTCATGATAATGTGATGGGTTATCCTTTTCAGCAGGCGCTGACGGGCTGGCTGGCAGGCCATCATCCGGCTGAAAAGCTGGCGACAATGCTCGAAGAGATTCGGGAGCATTATCCGCTGCCAAGCTTTTACAGCAGTTTTAACCTGATCAGCAGTCACGATATTCCGCGGGCGATCACCACAATGGCCGGTAAACCTGATCCCGGCAGCAGAGAAGACCAGGTAACCTGCCACCTGTCGCCTGAAGAACGTGAGCTGGGTGAAAAATATCTGCGGCTGGCCATTTTTTTCCAGGTGGTGTTCCCCGGCGCTGTTTCGATCTACTACGGCGATGAGATCGGCATGGAAGGGTACCGCGACCCGTTTAACCGGCGCACCTACCCTGAAGATCAGGATTTTGGTGCCGGGCTTCGTGCCTGGTTTGAGAAAACGGCCTCACTGCGTTCACAATGGCCCGTGCTGCGAACCGGATTTTTCAAGTTTATGAAAGCTTCCGGCCATGTCGTTGTACTCAGCCGCTGGCTTGAGCATGGAAAGGATGTCTTTGGCAAATCGCAGACGGGGCCGAGTGATATTTTGGCTGCGGTCAACCGAAGCCCCAAAAAGCAGTTTGTACAACTGCCTGACAAAGACCTGACTTTGCCGGCACACAGTGTCCTGATTGAGGTGGACGGCAAACCTTTTAAACTGTAATGCAGCCTGTCTGTCAGACTTTGCCTTCTCGGACGCCGCATTCAGACACCATAATGCGGACGCCGCAATCAGACATTATAAAAAGACAAACAAAAATCCGAACGTCCCGGCAGCAGGAAAACCTGCTCTGGTCAGTTCGGATTTTTGCTTCTGGTGCGGTCAAAGGGACTTGAACCCTTACGGTTGCCCACACGGCCCTCAACCGTGCGCGTCTGCCGATTCCGCCATGACCGCATGAATCAGGCTTGCCGTTTCGGCATCTGCAATTATAGTCGTGATCTCGTCTATTTGTCAACACCGTGATCAGTAAAAAACCCTGTCAGTTTAATTTTCAACGCAGATTGATTGCAAATTTGATGATTTATGTTAATATGTCCTATGAAATAAACAGTCCGCTGAACCTGTGTCTGGCGCTATACGAGAAGCATAAGAACCGTTTTTGAGGAGGAAAAATAATATGATCTGGAATCCCGCAGAAAAAATGGCGCGCGATGAGATGCTGTCGCTGCAGCTTGACCGGCTGAAACAGACGGTTGATACGAGTTATCGCGAAGTGCCTTTTTATCGGCAGAAAATGGAAAAAATTGGTGTCAGACCAGAACATATTCAGTCGCTGAAGGATGTGTCGCTGCTGCCGATGACGGTTAAGGACGACCTGCGTGACGGCTATCCGTTCGGCTTGTTCGCCAGACCACTAAAAGATATTGTCCGTTTTCATTCCTCCTCAGGGACAACCGGCAAACCAATTGTGGTGGGCTACACCCGTGACGATATGGCCATGTGGACAGACTGCTGCGCACGCGTCGCCGCAGCGGCAGGCGTAACAGAAAATGACATCGGTCAGATCGCTTTCGGATACGGGATGTTTACCGGCGGTTTTGGCATACACTATGGTCTTGAGCAGATTGGCGCTGCTGTTGTGCCTGTGTCCAGCGGCAATTCTGAGCGGCAGCTGATGTTTATGAAAGATTTCGGCACAACCGTTCTGGTTGCGACGCCGTCTTATGTCCTGCATCTGTCTGAAGTGATGCGCGAGCAGGATATTAAGCGCTCAGACCTGAAGCTTCGGATTGGACTTTTCGGCGGTGAAGGTCATACGCCAGAAATGCGGTCTCTGATTGAGGAACGCCTGGGCATTGTTGATACGCAAAACTACGGTCTGACAGAAATATGCGGCCCGGGTGTATCCTATGAATGTCTTTCGTTCCAGGGCATGCATATTAATGAAGACCATTTCCTGCCCGAAATTATTGATCCGGACAGCGGTGAGCCGCTGCCGTATGGCGAAGAAGGTGAACTGGTCTTTACGACACTGACAAAGCAGGGTATTCCCATGATCCGCTACCGGACGAAAGATATTACCCGGCTAAGTGATGAACCGTGCAGCTGCGGACGGACCAATGTCCGGATGGAGCTGGTCCGCGGCCGCAGTGATGATATGATGATCATCCGCGGTGTGAATGTGTTTCCTTCGCAGATTGAGTCTGTTCTGATGACTGTTCAGGGCATCGGCCCGCATTATCAGCTGGTCGTGACAACTGAAGCCTATATGGATAAACTGGAAGTTCAAGTTGAGCTGGTTGACGGTCACCGGCTTGAAAGCTACAGCGCCCTTGAGAACCTGACCGGTGAGATCCGCCATAAGATTCGCAGTGTGCTGGGCATTGATGTGAAGATCACACTGCTAAACCCGCAGACGATTGAACGGACGGCCGGCAAGGCAAAGCATGTGATTGATCATCGCGATAAAAAGTTCTGATCCCTGAACCTGATCTGCTGTGGTCAGGGCCGTACAGCATCGTCCGGTTTTGCAGCCTGTACAAGCTGCGCAGGCCTTCTGACAGCAAAAGATGACTTTAATTTCTGCAAAAACGCAGAACATGCAGGCAGGGAATTTGCTATCAGGATAAAGAAAAGAACAGAGCACAAAGAACACGTGTTTTTATTAGAAAGAACAAAGAACAAAAATATAGCGCTGGGATTTCTATTAGAATGAACAAGCAG
>SLHU01000302.1 GCA_007135995.1 Clostridiales bacterium
AAATTTTTAAATGCCCCTGGGACAGTCGCGTTGCTGTTTTGCTAAAGAAACCAAGTTCCCGCTTCCTTTTTGTGTGCTTTCATTTTATTGTTATATCCGGCAGTTTATCTTATGCATTTGCTGATCAAAAACCAGTCAATAAACATATGAAATGCTGCCGCTTGTCTCACATATTTTGTCTGTTGGAATATCAGGTTTTCAGTGATCCAGGCAAGCTTGTATCAGTGCCTGAAAGGGTGCCAGATAAAGCTTGTTCTTGCGCCACATCAGTTCCGGATGCCACTGTACACCCACCGCGAAAGGATGATGCTGGTGTTCAATTGCCTCTATGGTGCCATCTGATGTGAAGGCTGTTGACTGGTAGCCAGGTGCCAGTGTTTTAATCCCCTGGTGATGAAATGAGTTCACGCCCGCCTTAGTCTGATTGAACCAGCCAAAGACACGTGAGCCTTCTTCAATCTGAATCGCATGTGCTGGATACCAGTCTGGCGCCTGCTGATCATGCTGAAGCTTTCGGCCGGTCATCTGTGTGATATCCTGATACAAGTTTCCTCCGCCGGCAACGGTCATTACCTGCAGACCGCGGCAGATCCCAAGGATTGGCACCTGATGAGTCATCGCGTATCGGCAGACAGCAAGATCGAGCTGATCACGAAACGGCGATATGGTGCCATTACTGATTGTATTTTCTTCAGAAAAGTGTACGGCATCCAGATCGGGACCACCCGTCAGCAAAATACCGTCAGCCAGGCAGAGTATGGACTCAAGCTTGTCAAGATCGGATGGCAGGGTCAGTATCAGTCCCAGTCCTCCAGCCCGGTCAATCGCATCAGCATAATCTCTGGCCAGGCGCAGCTGCTGTCTGGACTCGTTAAAAGCGGGGGTTATGGCAATGATAGGCTGTCGTGTCATTTTGCTACCTCGATTTCAAGTCTTATCAGACTCGTTTGAACGAAAGCCGGCACACCGGACTTTATTCAGCATATCGTATTCGATATGCTGGTTCAAGCCATTGATCGACAAAAAACTGAAGAGTGATTTGCCTGGTGTACTGATTACATGAAGGAAGCAGGTTTTCAAGTTCAATTGTTTAAACAATACCGATGGTGTAAGCTGCACCAATTGATACGATGACAACAAGCGATGAAAGAATAACCGCATGCATCAAAGGCGATATCCCCGATTGCCTCATTTCTTTTAGATTTGTGTTCAGACCGATTGCCGCCAGGGCACAGACCATGAAAAAACGACTGGCCTCTTTGATGGCGGCTGATAATGCCAATGGGACAGCGCCTGTACTATTCAGTATGGCCAGGCAGATAAAGCCAGCAATAAACCATGGGAACAGTGAACCGATATGCGCTCTTTTCAATACGCTTTGGCTTGTTGTGCGCAGGGCTTGCAGATTTTTTCTGATATGGATGAAAGAAAAAGCAAGAACCACCGGTATGATCAGCAAAGTGCGGGTCAGTTTCACCATGGTCGCGTAATCACCAGAAGACTCAGTTAAGGCATACCCTGCCGCTACAACACTGGATGTGTCGTTGATCGCAGTCCCTGTCCATAAACCATAGGCCATATCATTTAGTCCGAGCCTAAAGCCCATGATGGGGAAAAGGATGATCATGGCAATATCAAACAGAAAAGTGACTGAGATCGCATAGGCAATGTCTTTGTTGTCTGCTTCAATCACCGGCGCGACAGCCGCGATCGCAGAGCCTCCGCAAATACCGGTTCCTGTCGCGATCAGACCTGAAAGTTTCCAGTTGATGTTAAACAGCTTGCCAAGCAGATAACCGCCGCCAAAGCAGGTGATGAGTGTAAAAAATAAAATAATCAGGGCTAAGCGGCCAACCAGCAGGACATGGTGAATGCTTAGTGAAGCACCAAGTAATATGATAGCGAATTTCAGTATTTTTTTTGACGTGAATGTCAGACCCGGCAGAATCACTTTCCCCGGGCGCAGAAGCACATTCATGATCATACCGGCAAATAATGCCAGCACGGAAGCGCTGATAAAATGGACCGGTAAAAGATGTGCGGACAATCTTGCCAGCACAGCAACAACGGCTGCCAGCAAAAAGCCCGGCATAATCTTTAACAATGAAACAAACCCTTTATTTAGCATCGTGATCTCCTGATGTCGCGCATGAGCAATATGTTCCCAACAAGTATATAGTAATTCAGCAGGCTGGCAAATACGATCTTTACCGGGCGGGCTGGTTTCACCGCCAACGCTCTTTCCAGATTTATTTTACAAACACGATCAGCCAGATCAGATCGACCAGCGCATGGATGAATATCGCAGGAAAAAGCGAGCCGCTTCTTCTATACGCGGTCCCGTAACAGATACCGGCGATTGAGGCGAAGATGATATAGTGGACGGCATAGCCGGGCGCCGCGTTATTCCAATGGGTCAGGCCGAAGAGTATGGAGGCTATGATCAGCGCAGGCCAGTGGCGTCTGAAAATTTTCTCAAGATAGTTTTGTACGATGCCGCGGAACACAATCTCCTCAACCAGACCAATTGTCAGGAATATCCCGGCAAAAATAAGCAAGTCATCGGGTCTGACCCTGATGGCTGAGCGGAAGGTCAGAAAACCGCTGACAACACCGGCCGGGATGATCAGCACCGCAACTGCGAGTGTCAGGATGAGCATCAGCGGAAAATCTTTTTTTTGAGGGGTCAGCCGGTAACCCAGATCTGTCTGTCCGCGGATGAGAAGAAACAAATAGACAATCATCAAAACAACAATCAGGCTCATGAAGTTATAGCCAAAGGGAAACCAGCCTGGCCAGAATGAACTGTACCAGCGGTGATCAAAAGGAATCCACAATGCGGCTGCTGCCGCGATGCCAGCAGCATATTGAATGGCGGCACCGGCCTTTGCCGACAGCTTGACCAGCAGAAACGGTATCATAATATACAAGCTGAAGTATAAGAGGTGAATCCCCCAAAACATGTCCTGCGTTACCAGGGTCATCAGATAAAGTGTCAGCGGATAAGCGGGAAATATCCAGGAATATGCAGTCCGTTCGAGTATGACAGCAGACAGTATGCTGGCCAGATACTTGCAGCCAGGCAGCAAAACGGATGTCAGCAGTAAGAAAAAACTAAAGAATATGCACACAAAGGACAACTGGAAAGCGAGGCCTTTATCAAGCAGCAGGTAAATAACCATAGCTGCGGACAATGCCATAACAACAGTAATGTATACAAGCGCTTGCATAAAGTGTTTGCTTTGCGAAAACTTACGATGCTCCATGGCTAGTCTCCTTGTCACTGCAGGATGGCACTTGATTAATATGATAGCAGATTATGATATGATGGTAAAAACGATCCGACAATAAAAGGAGGGCAAAAATGCTAGATTTTGGTATAACACTAAAAAAGAATCAAAAAGCCAGGGTCATCATCAATACTGATGCAAAAAATGAAGCTGATGATCAGTTTGCGATTGTTCATGCTATTCTAACGCCTAGTTTTGAACTGCACGGCATTATACCAGCTCATTTTGGTGAAATAAAATCAAAAACGAGCCAGAAAGACAGCTATGACGAGACCATGCACCTATTAAACCTTATGGGTCTGGAAGGCAAAATCCGCGTAGAGAATGGAGCGGCAGGTGCTATTGCAGATGAGCATACGCCAGTCGACTCGCCCGGCGCCCGGCTTATTATCAGTGAAGCCATGAAAGACGACGACCGGCCCTTATATGTAGCGTTCTACGGTCCGCTGACCGATATGGCTTCAGCGCTGTTATTAGAACCGAAAATAGCCGACCGCAATGTTATTGTTGTTTGGATCGGCGGAACCAACTATCGGGGTAACCGCTGTGAGTTTAATCTTTCTAATGATATTGCTGCCGCCAATGTGGTGTTTAAGTCAAAACTGCAAGTGTGGCAGGTGCCTTCTACTGTCTATCGGCAAGTGGCGGTCAGTTATGCAGAACTCATGTATAAAGTTTATCCCCAGGGCGAGATCGGCAAATACCTTGTTAAACAGCTTATGGAGTTCAATGCCCGGTATGACCATCCGTTTGAGTTCCGTTCGCTAGGTGATTCGCCAGCTGTTGGTGTTATCATGTATCCAGATCTTGGGGAATGGGACTGGAAGCCTGCACCAGAATTTGATGAAAAAGGCAACTATATTGAAACCGGCGCTAACCGGCCAATTCGAGTCTACAGCTCAATTGATGCCAGGTTCATTCATGAGGATTTCTTCGCTAAACTGGCATTATTTGTAAAAGCCAATAACTTATAAGCAG
>SLHU01000353.1 GCA_007135995.1 Clostridiales bacterium
CGGGCTGCTTTTCGAAACATCGGTGCAGGCAGACCTGCAGGGGCTGTTTTTGCTTGAGCTGCCCGCTTACGAAGCTTCACTTGATCCATTTACGATTACCTTGCAGGCCGGCCGGATGACGAAGGTTTTTGAAGATGTCCTTATGGGTGAAATCTGGCTCAGCGGCGGACAGTCGAATATGGCGATGCCGCTGCGTGCGACTCAGGCCATGGACAGTCTGGAAACGCTGGCGAATGTTCCTTATGTGCGTGTATTGACGCAGTCAGCAGATGGTCTTAGCAGAAAAGTTAAAGCATATGCCTGCGAGCCGCTCGATGAACTTGTTTCCGCGAAGTGGATTTACGGCGATCAGCAGGATGCGGTCAGCCGGGTATCGGCGGTTGCGTTCTCTTTTGCCCGTACTTTGCATATTACACTGAAGATTCCTGTTGGCATCATTGAATCAGCTGTCGGCGGCAGCTTGATTCAAAGCTGGATCAGACGTGAATCAATAGAAAATAATCAGATGATTAAAACACATATTGAAAAAGGCGGTTTCTATCGCAGCCAGACAGACTGGAACATGAACACCGATCCTGAATGGAATGCCAGGCAGCCGGCTGCTTTATATAATCACAAAATCGCGCCGCTGAAAGACCTGGCTTTAAGGGGCCTGCTCTGGTACCAGGGAGAAAGCGATTTCGGATCTCCCGATTACTACCGCGAAGCACTGAAAACACTGACAGGCGACTGGCAGACGCTTTTCAGACCGGCTTCTGAGCAGGGTCTTCAGTTTTTGTATGTTCAGCTGGCACCCTGGTACAGCGGCCAGCGCGATCCCTTTAAGTTATCTGAGTTCAATGAAATGCTGTCAGCCGTACGCCGGCATCTTCCCTGTCCGGCGGCGCTGCTGCCGTCTTATCAGCCGATGCCGACGTTTGCAAAGGCACCCGAAGACTGGCGCCATCCCATTCACCCGGACAATAAAGTACCCATCGGTCAGCGGCTCCAGGCACTGGCACTTGGTTTATGCTATGAGCGAAAGCGGCTGAACCATGCTCCTGAATGCGTTGAAATAGAAAGTGTCGGCAATAAACTGATGCTGCGATTTGAACCGGTTGGCGAAGGCCTGCGGGTGGTATCGGGTGATCAAAGGCTGAAAGGCTTCGCGATCTGCGGGCCTGACCGTTTGTTTCTGGAAGCGCAGGCCAAGCTGCTATATGGTGTTCGTGTTTTGGTCTGGCATGACCAGATTGCGCAGCCGGAAGCGGTTACATATGCTTTCAATGATCTGAACCAGGACGCGAACCTGATAAGCCAGGAGTCTATCCCTGTGACACCTTTCCGCTCAGATCTTAAACCCTCCAGGTACGCACTGCCAGCGGAATGGATGCACTGCGAAGCCTTAAAGGTATGGGCATATCCCAAACTTGAGAACCCGCTTGATGCCGGCTGGCTTCCGGCCTGGCAGACACATAGGGGCAGCAGTGAGTTTAAGGTTGAACCTGCTAATAAGACAGAAGGCGACGCCTCTTTTCATATCAATTATAAAACAGATGAAGATCATCTTTTTGTCTTTGGCCCGGTGATGGACTACGATTCGTTCTATCCGCCGTCAGACTGGCAGCCTTTTGAAGCGGTGGAAGTCGATATTTTCAATCCCGGTCAGCAGATGAAATCAATGCGCCTTTCACTGCATCTGACCGGAAACAAGGACATTGAGCTGCCTGAAAAGAAAGTTGTGATTGCCGCCTTGCGCTGGCAGACCCTTTCATTTAAGCTCACGAGCCTGACGGCTGAGCAGAAAGCATCGGTAAAAGGAGTCTCATTCATGCTTGAAGACCGTAAGAAAAATGGTGATATTTATTTTGACAACATACGGCTGCTGCTGCCGCATTCTTTATGAAACGTTTGACTTGCAAGCTTGTGTGCGTCATGTCTCTGAGCCTGCTTCTGTCAGGTTTGCTTGCCTGCCAGCAAAACAGCCAGCCTGATCAGACGGAGACGACAGATGATTCTGGCCTGACTTCGCCGACGCAGGCAGCTGCGACACCCACACCCGATCCGGATCATCAGGAAACAGAAGATCCCGGCCAGACAACCGAAGAGCCCAGCCAGGAAACAGATGAGGCGCAGCCCTCACCAACCCCAGAGCCGCCGGCCATGATCGACCTGAACGATGTGGGTCTGCTTAGATCGGGACACACAGTCTTGATTCCCGGCGGCCAGTGGTATGACGCAACACGTCAGCCGCGGCTTTTTGGTGTCGAGCAATTGCGCGTTGAGGCAAGCGGAACGGGTAAGCCAACCTTATCCCAGCCTAATGAGTTGTCAGCTTTAATCAGTATTGTGGATGGCAATGACATTGTTTTCAGCGGCATCCGGTTTGGCTATCAGCGTGATGATTTTACGGCAGATGACATAGCCGGCACCATTCCCCTGATAGAAATCATCAACAGCACCAGCATCCGCTTCGAGAACTGTGAGTTTTTTGGCAGCGCCGGTGCGGCTGTCAGCCTGAGCGGCTCGGAGAACATAGAGTTTATCAATTGCCAGTTTTATAATAATGCCGGCCTGCCGCTTATAACAGACATCAGGAATCGGCCTAATCAGCTTCTGTTCAAGGACAGCAGCTTTGAAAGCACCGGCAGCGGACTGCTGCCGCTTTATCTGCGCGATTCACGTTTTGAAAACTGCACGTTTGTGGGCACCGAAGGTTATCTGGTGCCGGCTTTTGATACCAGCTGTGAGCAAACAACCCTTTATGCTGCCAGCTTGTACAGCAATCTGGAAAATGTGCTTGCCGCACGTATTGAATTTGATCGTGATCTATACCAGGTGCTGACCATACAGAATAGTTTATTCATCAGTTCTGATATTTATTCATTATACGGCCGGATTGAATCGGCCGTGATGGACAGTCTGCCTTCACAGTGGCTTTCAGTTTCACTGACAGGTGAAAAAGCAGATGATCCCGGAGCCGCCTGGCCCTTATCTTCCGAACTGGGTCTGAACCTGACTTTAAGGACGCTGACAGGTTCGGACGGCTCTTATACCCTGGAGAATCTGCAGAAGGATCTGCAGCCGCTGCGGCAATTGCCCGGTATCGTCTATGATCTGATTGATGGCGAGATTCAAGTGGCGCTTTACGACCAGCATAATCAGCCGCTGCTTCGCGGCCAGATCAATCTGAGCCGCCTGCAGACACTGCTGGATGAGACAGATCCGCTTATCTGGCTGACACAAAGCAGCTGGACTTTATTAAACCCGCAGCTGGTGCCAGAAGAATTCTCGGCGTTGTCACTGGGACGGATTGCCGCTCAGGATGCCCGGCAGGTGCTGGCAAACAGCTGGTTACAGTCGGGTACGATGTTCTTTGCACCTGAAGCCGACCCGGACCAGCAGATCATGATTGAAGTAAAACTCGATTACCAAGGCACCCGTCTGCAGGCAGATGCTGCCTATCACCAGTTCAGCCTGCTGATTGAACGCTCCGCCCGTTCCGATCAGCCCGACTGCATCAGGCTGATTCAGGTTGCGGATATAGCCTACCGGGCGGCAGACGGCGAGAAAAACGATCAATCACTCAATGATGACGGTCTGTTTACATTGCCCAACCAGATGACAAGGCAGGCGCTGCTCAGCGTGCTTGCAGTACCTCTGCGGCTGACAATATCAGATGAGATGCAGGAGTTGAGTATCGGCGATCGTTCTCCGGATGCATCAACGATGATGCTCCGTCTGCCGGCTGCCAGCAATCCCATATACTGGTCTGCCAGTCCAGTTCTGGTCCTGCCTGACGACGAACTGGAAATGAAACTGAAAATCGTGCTGTATGACAACAATATCCGCCCCTGGCTGGTACAGCTCGACATTAATCTCGACGAAACAGGCAGCTTCACCCTGGAAAACGCAGTATTACTGGATTAACGGAAGGCCGGGAAAGATCGGTACCACGTACCGAAACGGAAGCATGGGAGGCAGCATGCGGCACGAGGCAGATGATTTTGAATGGACTTTGGAAGCTTTTCATCCCTGGGTACCGCTGCTCGGACGCGGCATGGAAACCGGAGCACGTCCGGCCAGCCTTATTGGTGTTATTCCGGCTCGTGTTCCAGGCAGTGTGCATGGAGACCTTTACCGGGCCGGACTGATTGAAAACCCTTATCGTGATCAGGCGAGTATCCAATGTGAATGGATTGAAAACCGCTGGTGGATATACAGGACAACCGTACAGTCACCTGTCAAGCGTTCTCGTTTAGAGAAAGGGAGGCTGGAG
>SLHU01000393.1 GCA_007135995.1 Clostridiales bacterium
CTTATACCATGCTGAACTATTTACCCGTTCCGGAAAAAAAGGATCACCCTGTGATGCGGGGCATTGATTCGTTCAGCATGGAAGAAGAACCTTATTATTTCGAGATGTGCAATTTCTCGATCAAAGAGATCTTGCTTGAATATGAGTATGAGGGCAAAAAATATCCAGCCGCATGGATTACAACATTCGGCCAGGGCCGTGTGATCTATCTGTACCCCGGACACGATATCCGAACCTTTAACCATCCTGTCATACAGAAACTGCTATATCAGAGTGCCTGCTGGGCAGTGCTATAGAAAGGACACAAGACCATGGAAAAAATAATTGGATGGGACCAGATCACTTTAGATAACGCGCAGATCATCAGCTGTGATGATCAGGAAATAATACTTGAGTCAGCCCGTGACGGGGGCGGCTTTACTGTCTCCAGCGAAGGTTTTTCCGAATATCATTATCTGGTCTGCGATATGGAGCTTCTGGAGTCCCATTCGCAGCCCTTTTATCTATATTTCTGGAAAACAGATGTTAAAAAAGTAAAGCCGGACAGTCAAAGCCCCTTTGATTTCAGGGTTTTATCAGGGATTCAACCTTATCTGCCAGTTACCTGGAGCTTTGATTTTAAGCTGCTCGACAGCCAGAGTCTGTTTCCTTATCGCACGCCGGGACGCCAGAAAATGGTGATCGCCGGAAAGCGCTCCTCTGTTAACGAAATGAGAACGGTTTCGTTTCAGATAAAAGAAAGCTACCATCCGGTGCGCATGAAACTGAAGAACCTGCGCCTGACAACTGATACACCAGTTTATCAGACGCCTCCTGTTAAGCTGATGGATGAGATGGGACAGTATATTCCCAGGACTTGGCCGGGCAAACAAACGTCCATATCCGAAATGATTCAGAATATCAGGCAAATGGCCATCGCATCCGAAGCATATAAAAAACGTTTCGCACAGGATGCCTGGTCAGACTGGGGCGGCTGGAAAGAAAAAAAATTGACAGAAGGAAGCGGCTATTTTGCCACTTTCCACGATGGCAGGCGTTTCTGGCTGACAGATCCCGACGGCTGCGCTTTCTTTTCTATTGGTCCTGATTGTATTGGCGGAGACCGCAGTACTCGGATTGATGTGATGGAGCATGTGCTGAGCTGGATTCCAGATGATCAGGAATTTCCAGAGGCGATTACGACCAATAACCAGATGAGCCAAGGTCAAAGCTATAAGTTGATCGACTACCCCATGATTAACCTGATTCGGACTTTTGGAGATCAGTGGCAGAAGAAGTGGCAGGATATGACCGCGAACCGGCTGCGAGGCTGGGGCTTCAATACAGTTGGCAACTGGACAGAGCTTGATTTTTGCAGACAGTCGAAACTGCCCTATGTCATCCCGCTGGATCGGTTTTATGACTTCCCGGGAACCAGTAAAACTATTTTCCGCGATTTTCCAGATGTTTTTGACCCGGCTTATAAAAAGCAGGCAGTTTTATTTGCCGACAGCCTGAAGCAATTTCTTGATGATGCTTACTTAATCGGCTATTTTCTGTGCAATGAACCCAACTGGGCTTTTGAGGAGGGATTGAATCTGGGAGCTGAGCTTCTGGCGCATGATAAAGCGCTGGTGTCAAAAAATAACTTGATTTTGTTTCTGCAGGACAGATACGCTGAGATTGATTCTCTTAATCAGGCGTGGCAGACAGCCTTTACTTCTTTTGATGACCTTTTGCAGCCGCAAAAAGAGCCGGTTAAGCCAGACAGCAGTCAGGAGACTGATTTACTCGACTTTATGGAGATTATGATTCGGGAATATGTAACGGTCCCCTCAGCTGCCTGCAAGGCGGTTGATCCTAATCATCTGAATCTGGGAATGCGCTGGGGCTGGATACACAATCAACGACAGGTCGCCGGCTGGGAGAACTATGATGTCTTTTCCATCAACTGTTATAGCTTTGACCCGACGGCCGCTGTCGACGGCGTGGTGAAGGCAGGGGTTAACCGGCCTGTGATGATCGGTGAATTTCACCACGGTGCGCTCGACGGCGCGACATCAGCTACCGGAATTCGCGGGGTGATGACGCAGGCTGAACGCGGCCGGGCTTATCGCTATTATGTTGAACAAGGCGCTTCACACCCGAATCTTGTCGGCTGCCATTATTTTGATTATAACGATCAGTCGGCTATCGGACGTTTTGATGGAGAGAACTATAATATAGGATTTGTAGATGCCTGTCAGCAGCCTTATCAGGACATGGTTGACGCTGCGCTGGCAACCGCAGAAGTGCTTTATCAGGTGGCTGACGGGAAGCGAGAAGCGTTCGCTGATCTGCCTGAAGAGATTCCGTCAATTTTCTACTGATCAAAGTCAGCAGAAAAAAGAAACGCCAGAGTCATCATCAACGTCAAATACGCCGTGCCAGCCGGTCTGATCAAGACTGTCCGGTTCGCGCAGCCATCCGCATCTCGTAAGGCAGCAAAAGTGAAGGTCAACGGCAGCAAGACAACAGAAAACTGTCAAACAAAAACAAGACCTGGCTTCGCTGATATTCAGGAGCCAGGTCTTGTTTATATAGGTCATCAGATTGTTCATTTTCCGCTATGATATCAGGAAAAGTGCTGTTGAGTTAAACGGCTTTTCATCCTCATTTGTGTTTTTATGAGGAAGTTTAATCAATCAAACCGTCTTCACGTGCTGCGTTCGTTACCGCTTCTACAGCGTCCTGCAGGCCGTTCGCGTTCCAGTTAGCGACCATTTCTTCATACAGGGTCTGCGAGTCTTTACCAGATGTGTCCATGATGAAACGGACCCAGTCATCGCCATAGGTCAGACCGGCGATTTCCTGCTTCTCTGGCACATTGATCGCCTGTATGGTCCAGTCAACATCTGGTGCCAGCCAGTTCGCGAGTCTGTGGTCACGTTCTTCAGTTGCCATATCACGAATGCCCTGTGGAATCGCAGGGTCTACATACTGCACCAGGTCTCCCGTCCAGGATGCCAGATAGCTCATAGCAGTCGTGAATGGATAGATTTCACCGGTAGGCGTATGCAGTCCGGTTTCCTCATCAATATCTGTCAGGAGCTTTATCTCATCTCCGTCCATTTCCCAGTCGGTTCCTTCTATGCCCCACATCATGGTGTACATGCCATCATCACTATACAGCCAGTTATAAAGCTCAAGAATCCGACCCATTTTCTCGTCATCTACATTTACGTTGAAATAGGTTTCTGACCAGTAGGCCATTTCTGTAAATCTTGTGTAATCACCATCCAGTGAAGGGCCGCGCAGAATGCTGACGCTTTCATAGAAATCAACGTTCGGCTGCAAGACTACCCACTCATTCAGAACAGCTCTCAAGTGCTTTGGAGAAACCTGGCGTGCCAGCATACCTGCCTGTCCGGAGGCGAATTTTTCCAGTGCCTGGGCACTTTCAAGTGTGGCGAAGTCAGGATCCAGGCCGCCGGCCTGATACATTTCTTTAACAAATTCCATCAGGCGAAGTGTCCGCTCCGATGTAATTGCCGGGTAGATGTAGCCATCGTCTTCAAGAACCCAGCGGCCATCCGTGTATCCGAAGCCGGGTAATCCCTGGCTGGTCAGAATCCAGACACCGATGGGCGTGTAGCCAACGGTATCATTTGCGCCGCTGTTGTTGGGGTCTTGTGAGTCAAAAGCGGCTGCGAGATCAATATAATCCTGCTCAGTGACAGGCTCGCTGATCCCAAGGTTTTCCATCCAGTCTTTTCGAACCAGAATACCGCGGTCCATGGCCCACCAGGATGAGTCTTCATAGGTTTGCCTAGGCAGGAAGTAGTTATTGCCATCGACCTGGAAGGCCAGTACTTCATCCTGCTGCATGATCTCGTTAACTACCGGATAAGCAGACAGATCGGCTGGCAGAGGCCGCACTACTTCATCATTGATCCACTGGAAATAACGTCCCTGACCAACGTGAGCAATCGCTCCGATGATATCAGGAAGCTGGCCGGACGCAGCCCAGGTGTTGTACTTTTCATCCGCGTCTCCCCAGCCGACATTAACCGGTGTCAGATTGATATCAAACATTTCGCTGACCATGACAGCAATCTCATCGGGATCACCGCCTGGAAACGAGTCTTGAATGTCCCAGAGGCTTACGGTAATATCGATTACTTCACGCGAATCACCATCACCATCACCATCACCATCTCCATTGCTGCCGGCTGGCGGAGCAGTCGTAACATCGTCTGATGTCTGACATCAGTCGTAACATCGTCTGATGTCTGACA
>SLHU01000249.1 GCA_007135995.1 Clostridiales bacterium
TATTATATAAACAGTATTATATATCCATATTTCGCAGTATAAATTAATGGTATTTTAACATTTTGGAAAAACTGATTTTACATTGCAGAAAGAACAGCGATGTCAAAAGAGATATTTGACTCCTAGGAGAATTCAGTGCTTAGGACGATCATTACACCAAGCATGTGATTACTATGGATCGGTCCACTTTAAATCATGATGACATCATTCACATGAATCTTTGATATTTTGTTGGATTACAATCAATAATAACAAGCAATAGACTCATTTTATGGCGTGAGAAGACCATATAATGCCAAGACTCATTCCTGTTCACTTTAATAACAATGTTGCCGCTGTGTTCATATGAATGGTTTGTACTGGATTATAACGGCAGCCTTTTATTTCTGAACACGAGAACAGAACTGGCAAAAAGCATTAAGGCTATGGCGACATATATCGCGTTAAGGTACCATACACTATTATTATTTACCAGATCAACAGGATCATACCAGCCATAGATGGAAAAGATTTTCAAAATTTCTGCGTCCTGTGATACACCGCTTAGCATGTTCATGAGCAGGAAGGCGATGGGAATGCCGGCACCAAACCCGACCGCTTTTCTGGAATCATTGAACAGGCATGAAAAGAAGAAGCTGATCATGATGACAGTCATGTTAACTATCATAGTTGTTGCATTAAGCTTCAGAAAAGCCCTAGTGTCCAGTTCTCCTGGATGCACTGCTGAGGAAAATAAGATTCCCAGCCCAGTTAGAAAAATAAAAAGAACTAAAAGTGAGACAAGGGCGTAGATACCTTGGGTTATAATTATTTTCACCCGTGAGTTAGGCGTAGACAGCAAGCAGGCAAAAGAACCATTGTCAACCATTTTTGCCACTAGCCTGTTACCAAGAATAATGCAGTACACCATGGGAAATCCGAACATAAGCAGCCCATAGAGCCAGCTGGCCAGATACGAAGTCATATTGGTGATCATGGCGGAAAATCCCATAGCGCTCATGAGATCATCCGGGAAAAGGTCCAGCATCGATGTAATGGCTTCAATATCATCAGGACTGTACATGAATATCATGATACTCATGTACAGGGTAAGGACAGCAAAAAAGATCGCCAGCAGCACCCAGTTTCTTTTAGCTGTTTTTATAAACAAGGTGAAGCTCACGATCTTTCCTCCTCTCTGCCGTAAAACTGCAGAAACGCATCTTCCAGCGTCTGGTTAATAACATCTAAATCAGACACAGTGTGACGGGCAGTGATCTTGACAAATTGATCTATTTTTGCGCCGGCAACATATACCTTTATCCTTTCATCGGAAATCAGTTCCGCTTCACAGTCTGCCTGACGCAGATCGCTGATAGTCCTTTCCGGATCAGCCGTCTTAAGTATGTAGCCTTTGCGCTGCGCTCCTTTCAGAGTCTGGATATCTGACTGACTTATAATTCTTCCCTCTTTGATGATCAGGATATTATCGCATGTTCTTTCCGTTTCCTCAAAGCTGTGGCTCGACATTAATATGGTTTTACCCCTGGCCTTTTCATGCAAAATCAGTTCCACAAAACGAACCTGCATCAATGGGTCGAGTCCGCTCGTCGGCTCGTCCAGAACCAGAATGTCAGGATCATGCATAAACGCTGCAACGATTCCAAGTTTTTGTTTCATACCCTTAGAAAACTTCTTGATTTTGCCCTCTGGGTTCAGTTCAAACATTTCAAGCAGTTCTTGCTGGCGGCTTCGCCTTTTCATTCTACGCATGTCATGCATGAATTTGAGGAACTCATAGCCGCTCATACCGTCAATAAAAGATATTTCGCCTGGTATATAACCAAGATTACTTTGAATATCAGCGGCTTTTTCATTGCAGTCCAGGTTATTAATGCTGCAACTGCCTTTGTCCGGTCGCATAAAGCCAAGCAAAGCACGTATCGTAGTTGTCTTACCTGCCCCGTTAGGTCCCAGATAGCCCATTACTTCACCTTCTTTAACTGTGAAGTTCAGATCAAAAACACCTTTGCCTCCAGGATAAGTCAGGGTGAGGTCATTTACCACTATCATACATGCGCCTCTTTCTTTGTCTGCAACAAACACTTAGGAGTTCAATATGCTGTATTTTTTATAATAGGACTGTCCAACACCAGTGTCAAATCTGACATGGAGGTCTAAACTGGCAGCTCGCGATAAACGTTTTTCTCTGTGATGAGTTAATTTTAATCTTTTCTACAATACATGTCACCACCTGTCTCTCCACCGATAGTATGTATTAACCAGACTGGGCGTAGCAAAAATGGGCCTCTCGTTACCATCGACCAGTTTCGAGCATACAATACTGATCACGCCGGAGTGCCATCCTGCTTCTGAGCGGGACAAACTGTCCCTGTTAAACCATGTTTTTTGGTACATACACCATCCTTCACTTTTTAACCATTTTTCACCTCTAACCATTTTAATCGGCTGATTATCAAAATCTGCTCATAATTCAATCAAAATTTACTATATCTCGTTTTAAACCATCAAAATCAAGATAGTCTTCGATAAACTGTTTTCGCAGCAGATCACTTGTTATAAACTCATTATACTTTCCGTCTATTTGAACCTTATCCGGGAGCGGCAAGTCATATAAATCAAGATCAGATTCTAGTATTTGCCTGATAATTCTCTCAAGGGCTTGTTCAGATCCGTCGAATATGACTTCCAGATAAACGCATGTGATCCAGGGCAGCTTACTTTTAATCCCACGATGCCGCAGCGCGTAGTTCAGTGTTATCAGCTGACGGGTCCCGATCCACGGGAAGACAGCAAACTTTTTGTCGGACAGCGGTGTAACAAGATGATCCAGCACGCCACTGTTTCTTGTAATATATTTTATCTCTGTCAGACGTTCTTGACATCGTTCACTTAAATATGGGTATGACACATCAGTTTGCAGAACACTTCGGATTTTACGAACCAGCACAGTATGCAGTTCAGCCTTGAAATCAACATCCCAGTCTACCAATGAGATGCCTGGAACTTTTTTGACGAATATGACCTTTGATTTGACATTGACATCGATCGTTTCCCATGTCAGTCCAGCCAAAGCGAAGCGGATACCGACAGGGTAAACTTTGTCTACAGTGCCGATTGTCCTGTTTTCATCTTTAACAAGCAGATATTCCGGTGCTAGAAAAACTGTTAAAAATTTGTGGCTGTTGACGATCTTTTCACCTTCACGACCGATCATCAGCCCACCGTGCTCTGTTTGCTGAAGCTGTTCTGTTTGAATCATGTTAATCAAAAGACGCTTGTAGTCATCCTGCGTGATATTTCTGAAACTGCCTAATCTTAAAATTAATTGTGCAAGTGCTGCCGGCGACATTTCACCGTTACTCTTAAGAACACTCATTGTTTGATGATAGAGAAGGCTATAGGCATGATTTTGCGGCGGAATCGGCTCAAGCCAGTGGTCTTTGGTATACAGTTCAATAATCGCTATAATCCGGATAAACTCCCAGTTTACAGGACCTAAAGAATCTTCAGCATTAATTCTGATACTTTCAACAAACGTAAACAAAAGCTGAGGTATCTGTCCGCGCCTGCCGCAGCGACCAAGCCGCTGCGCAAAACTGGAGACACTAAGTGGTGCTCCAATCTGTACAACCTGATCAAGCGATCCAATATCTATACCAAGCTCAAGTGTGACGGTTGCACCGGTGACGATCTTCTCATCTGCCGATTTCATCTCATCTTCTGTGCTCTCACGGATCAGTGCTGAAACATTGCCATGGTGTACCCTGTACACATCAGGCGCCTTATTGCTAGCTGCAATCTCTCGAAGGTGCGCCATGATCAGCTCTGTTTCTTCACGGCTGTTCGTAAAGATGATCGTTTTTTTATCAAGCGTTCTGCGAAAGAGATAATCGTAATGTTCACGGTTGCCTATATCGCCGGCACTGCCAACGGTATGATCTTCTGAATCGCTGTTTTCCATGTCACGCTGATCTGCGTAGTTAACGAACCGTTCGACATGAATACCGACACGCTTTTTGCCTTCATCAATCAACGGTGCCACACAGTTTCGTCCCGTACCGGTATTCAGCCATTTGGTCGCAAGCGACACATCACCTAAAGTTGCAGATAATCCGATTCTTCTCGGGTTGACACCAGTCAGCTGCATCAGACGTTCAAGCACACACAGAAGCTGCATGCCGCGAACATCTCTCATGAAACAATGAATTTCATCAATAATAACAAATCTTAAATCTGAAAATAGAGAA
>SLHU01000378.1 GCA_007135995.1 Clostridiales bacterium
ATCAGCAATTGCGCCTATGCCGTAGATTTTACACATTTTTTGGATTGAGTACAATTATTTTTTTCATGCCTTCCCTGAAAAAATATCTGCGGCAAACTAACTGCTGTACATAATGATCCGAATTGCCAGGCAAGTCAGACAGAGCTGCCTTAATTGCGGTTGCCAAATGACAGCATGCCTAATTGATATGAATTCGGCATTTTTCATAAGTCTTTTGGCCGGTTATTGTAGTATGATAAAATATAGCAGTTCAAGCGGCACCTCATCAATCGCGTTGGGCTTGCATTGTGGACAGCACAGCATCCGGGACTCTGTGGCTGCCTGAACACAGGTCATGCCGAAAGTGAATTTGCAATAATATTTGGGATCTGACAGCCGAAGTAAATTTCGCCAGCTTTTGGGGCTTGACAGGATAGATGTCTGAATACATGAAATGCTATAATGTGGCAATTAAAGCTAAGTCCACTTTTGAAGGAGACATACGTGAAAAATCTCAACCGGCGCATGCATTCTAAGCTTCCTATGATTGATAAAATCAGCTATGGCGCGGGCGAGTTCGGCTGCGGGATTGTTTTTCAGGCAGTCGCCTCTTACCTTGTTTTCTATACAACTTCTGTTTTGCAGATCCCTGGCAGCCTGGTCGGACTGGCTGTCGGCATCAGTGTTGTCTGGGACGGCATTACTGATCCCATCATGGGCTACATATCAGACAGAACCCGGCTCAGGCGATTGGGCAGACGCCATATCTATTTTCTGGTTGGAACGATTTCAATTGCATTGACCAACTATCTGCTTTGGATTGCCAATCCTGATTGGCCAACCATGGCAAAATTCTTCTGGATATTCGTCATTGTTGTGCTGGTCAAAACATCCCTGACCACATTCTTGACACCTCATGTAGCCCTCGGTGCAGAACTGACAGCGGATTACAATGAGCGGACCAGCATTCACGGTATCAGAGTAATCTTTTTCCTTGGCGGTATACTGTTCGCCTCTGTTGTCGGTCTGGCTGTCTTCTTCAGGTCAACACCGGAATACCCCCTGGGCCAGCTCAATCCGGACGCATATAAATATTTCGGTATGACTTCATCCATCCTGGTGCTGATTTTCGGGTTGGCAACATTCTTTTTAACCATTAAATATGTGCCTCATCTGCCCAGGGCCGAGGCGCGTGACAAAGATAAAGTTTCCCTGATGAATCTGCTGTTTGCCCGGTTCAAGAGTGCACTATCCAACAAACTGTTTAAATATATCGTCTATGGCTATCTGTTCACCAATATAGCGTCCGCCCTGGCAGGAACGCTTGGTCTGCATGTCTTTACGTATACCTTTTATCTGAATAACAACGGGATTGCTATTGTCATCGGCACCTTATTCGTCACCAGTATTGCATCCCAGCCGGTCTGGGTTGTGATCGCAAGAAAAATCGACAAAAAACCCGCCATCACAGCCGGACTTGTGACAGCATCCGCCGGTTGCCTTTTGCTGCTGCCCGCTGTTTTTCTTCGCGATGCTATAAGCGGTAATTTCTGGTATCTGCTGCCCTTTTCACTTCTGACCGGCTTTGGTTCAGGCGGACTTTTTTCAATACCTAACTCAATGGTGGCTGACACGATCGATATCGATGAAGCTGTGACAGGAGCTCGTTCTGAGGGGCTTTACTACGGCACGATGACGATGGCCTACAAGCTGTCTCAGTCGATTGCCATTATGCTGCTTGGGGTGCTGCTTGATGTCATCGGCTTTAACGCTGCGCTGCCAGCCCAGCGCGAGAGCACACAGACAACGCTTGGTCTGATCATGATTGTCGGCGGACTGCTCAGTTTTTTCCTGGCGCGTATGGCTTACAACAAATATGATCTGGACAAAACAAAGTTTGGTATAATCCAGGAACAGATCAGAATCAGAAAAAAGCGCGTAAATGAGGCGAATGTTCTTGAGACCGGGGGAGAGATCCCGGTCTTGAGTGATATCACATTGGAAAATCCAATCAAGGACCTGAGCGGAGGATAAATCGATGGAGCTTTCGATCACAACAAAACTGTCTGATCATATGACGCCAAAACCAGCTGCCGACGCAGATCTCGGATTTGGCCAGATCTTCACTGACCACATGTTCACTATGGACTATAACGAAAAGTCAGGCTGGCACAGCCCCCAGATCGTGCCGTACATGCCGATTGATCTGGATCCCTCCACCATTTCCCTGCATTATGGTCAGGCGATATTTGATGGCCTGAAGGCATACAGGGCACCCGACGGCAGCATCAATTTGTTTCGGCCAAAGCTCCATCTTGAAAGGATCAATATCTCAAATGAACGAATGGTCATCCCTCCGATTGACCCGGATTTCTGCCTTCAATGTCTCAAGGAGCTGCTGCGGATCGAGCAGGACTGGGTGCCGGACAGACCCGGCTGCTCGCTTTATATTCGGCCGTTTATTGTCGCCATGGATCCATGCCTCATTGTCAAACCGTCTGGTACCTATAGATTTTATATCATCCTTACTCCTTGCGGTTCTTACTATCCGCAGGGAATGAATCCTGTCAGCATTTTTGTTGAAACTGAGTACGTGCGGGCCGTACGTGGCGGGTCCGGCCAGGCAAAAACACCCTCTAACTACGCAGCCAGCCTGATCGCCCAGAAAAGAGCCATGGCCGCCGGCTGTGTACAAGTGTTATGGCTAGATGGCGTACATCGCCGCTATATTGAAGAGATCGGTTCGATGAACACTTTTTTCGTCATTGACGGCAAGCTGATCACACCCGAACTGAACGGCAGCATTTTGTCGGGAATCACCCGGCGATCAGTCATTGAACTGGCCAGAGATATGGGTTATACATGCGAAGAACGCCAGATCGCCATTGATGAGCTTTGTGCCCTGGCAAAACAGGGGCATGTCAGTGAGATGTTCGGCTCAGGAACAGCTGCCGTTATCTCACCAGTAGGTGAATTGCATTACGAAACAGAGCGCATCGTTTTCAATCAAGGGAAAACAGGCAAATTGACGCAGCTTTTCTACGACACGATTACCGGGATCCAGTATGGTCTTATCCCCGATCAGTATAACTGGACAGAAAAGATCTGACCTGCCGGAATGAGGATGGACTGGTGTCAGACAAAGCTGCTGAGCATGAAGCGGCTGTGTTATAATCTGCTGATATGCGTCGACTTATCCGTCCAGTTACAGCGAGAGGTTAACTTACATGTCAGTCATCCAACGTTTTATTCGTTATTATCGGCCCTACCGGAGAATGCTGTTCTACGATCTGTCCTGCGCGACAACGTTGTCTGGTGTCGACCTGGTTATTCCGCTGCTGATCAATCACCTGCTCAGAACAGTCTTTCCCCAGACAGATCCCGCTGCTGTTTTTCGTCAGGTATTACAGGTCGCCGCGATCATGCTCGTTTTGTACATCATCCGTATGCTGGCTCAGTATTATACCGCATCATGGGGTCATATCATGGGCGCCCGGATGGAAACTGACATGCGCAGTCAATTGTTTAATCATTTTGAAAAGCTTTCATTTTCATACTATGACAAAAACAATACCGGCCATATGATGTCGCGCATGATCGCGGATCTGTTTGATATTGCCGAACTGTCGCATCATGGCCCAGAAGATATCTTTATCTCTGTGATTAAACTGACGGGTTCTTTCATCATATTGGCGATGATCAACCTGCCCGTTACCGGTATCCTCTTTCTGATCACTGTGATCATGTTTATTTTCTCTTACTATTACAACCGGCGCATGCGGCTGATTTTCATGGATAACCGGCGAAAGATCGCTGATGTGAACGCTGTCGTCCAGGACAGCCTGACCGGTATTCGAACGGTCAAGTCTTTTTGCAATGAAGATCTTGAAAGAGAAAAGTTTGAATACGGCAACAAGCGGTTTCTGAAATCAAGAACAAATAATTATCTGACGATGGGCCGTTACTTTTCAACCAACGGATTCCTGCAGGGAATGATGTATCTGACTGTGATCACCAGCGCCGGCTATTTCATCTCGCGCGGCACCATGCCGGTCACTGACATTGTAATCTATATGCTTTATATCGGTATGTTTCTTGATCCGATCAACCGTCTGGTAAATTTTACCGAGCAGTTTCAGAAAGGATATACAGGATTTCAGCGGCTGCTGGAAATACTTGATACGAAACCAGATATCATGGACCGCCCGGATGCAGCTGATGCAGGTCAGTTGAGCGGACACATTTCATTCGAACAGGTCAGTTTTTCATA
>SLHU01000203.1 GCA_007135995.1 Clostridiales bacterium
ATGCTTGCCGGACTGGGCGCAATGCTGCAAGATCCTCTGGAGCAAGCCGTTGCTCAGGAAGAAGCCGCCAGAAACCAGCTGGAAAAATCAAAACCCAACATATATGCAAAGTCAGCCGGCATCATCGCGCACATTAATGTCAGTCCCGGTGACTATACAGGCAATGCACCAATTGCTGCACAGTCAGGACTTGAATCTATCCTGGGAGGCTCATTGAGTGCTCTGCCGCAGCAACCCGCTTCTGCATTTACAATTTATGACAACACCAGACCGCAGGCAGTTTTCTTTGTGGGTCGATTTGATGCGAACAGAATTGAGTCAGGCATGCCGGTGCAATACGATTATGAAGGGCAGTATTTCCAGGGAGAAGTCATCAGCAAAGGGAAAATAGCTGCTGGCAGCAGCACAAATCAACTCGAGGGCCTGGGTATTTTTGGCGATGCAGGCGGCGGGTTTTCATCTGAGCCCCAGCTCGAAATTAAAATGGATATCAGGGGTTCTAATCTCACAGAACTGGTGACTGGCTTCTGGATTGAAGCGGAAATTGAAGTTGCAAGAGCTGAAAATGTGCTGTTGCTGCCTGCTGAAGCGATGCGGCGGGAACTCGACATGTATTATGTTTTTCTGGTTGATGAACAAGGAAAAGTCAGCAGACAGACATTCACGCCAGGTATTCAGTCAGAGCTTTATGTTGAAGTAAAGCAAGGCCTTAGCGAAGGTGCACATGTTGTATTAAGTCCGCCGACGAGTCTTGTTGATGGATTGTCCGTCAGGGTGATGCCTTATGAATAACCTGGTCATCAGTCTGAAAGACGTATGGAAGACGTACCGCACAGGCGTCATAGAGCTCACCGCGCTCAAAGGGATTCATCTGGATATTGCTGCCGGTGAGTTTACGGCCATTATGGGTCCTTCAGGTTCCGGCAAGTCCACACTCATGAACATTATCGGCTGTCTTGATCAAAAAGATGCCGGAGAATACCTTCTGAACGGCAGTGACGTAAAGAACATGAATCAAAACGATCTTGCGCTGCTGCGCAATCAGGAAATTGGTTTTGTATTTCAGTCGTTTAATCTTCTGCCAAAATTAACACTGCTTGAAAATGTTGAGCTGCCTATGGTTTATGCTGCTGTAAAAAGAAAAGAGCGTACAGAGCGGGCCATGAACGCACTCGATTCAGTTGGTCTTCATCAATGGACTGAGCATCGGCCGAATGAAGTTTCCGGCGGGCAGAAACAAAGGGCTGCCATCGCTAGAGCGATGGTGATGAAGCCGGCGCTGCTGATGGCAGACGAACCGACAGGTAATCTGGACAGTCAGTCATCAAAAGAAATTATGCGTGTTTTTCAGGAACTGAACAGGATGGGGACAACCATTGTTGTGATCACACATGAACCGGCTATTGCTGCTTATGCGTCTCGTGTCCTGCAGGTAGTAGATGGTCAAATTGTATCCGATACAGTTCACTCATCCGCCGCTGAAAAGAAGCAGTCCGTCACTGAAAAGAAGCAGTCCGCTGCTGAAACCAAACAGTCTGCTGGCTAGGGAGGCAAGGCTTATGCTCTGGGAAAGTGTTAAAATGGCTGTCAGCAGCCTGATATCAAATAAAATGAGAGCCCTGCTGACGATGCTGGGCATTATTGTCGGGATCGCTTCTGTGATCGCGATTGTTTCATTGGGTGAAGGCGGCAAAGATGAAGTGATGGGCCAGTTTGAGCAAATTGGTGCTTCTACAGTTATCGTTCAGGTCCGCTCATCAAGAGCTCAGCGAAATGACTACATCACACAAAATGACCTTCAGGCAGTTCGCGAGCGCCTTGATACTGTCAAATACATCACGGCATCGCAGCAGGCCGTTTCAAGAGCTTCAACTGATATGGGACGCAGAAATATTTTTCTGACTGCCATTGACAGAGATTATACCCGGTTTTCACCAATAGATCTTATGCATGGCCGACCCTTTACTGAAATAGAGTACCTCGATGCTCTGCCGGTCGCGATTATTGACCTTGCGGGTGCCCGGGCACTTTTTGGCAGGGAGAATGTGGTGGGTGAGCAGGTTACGATTGATCATGACGGGCGCATGATTCGCGTACATATCGTTGGTGTCAGTGATTCCGTCACCAGCCAGTTTGGCGGATTTGGCGGTCAATTTGATGATGATAATCCCAGAGGGATGCCTTTTTTCGTGTATGCGCCGATCCAGTCTGTCAGTCAGATCATGGATGGTGAGAATCGATTATCAGCTGTTTATGTCATGGCTGAATCGCCTGAACTTGTGGATGAAGCCGGCCGGTCTGTTGTGCGTTTGCTTGAGCTGCGGAAAAACAATGAACAAAGAGCTGTTTACCGGACACAGAATCTGGCATCCATTCTTGACCAGATCAATACAGTCATCAATATTATGACTTTGTTTATCAGTGCTGTGGCAGCGATATCACTCCTTGTTGGCGGGATTGGCGTTATGAATATCATGCTTGTTTCTGTCACTGAGCGAACACGCGAAATAGGTATTCGTAAGGCAATTGGCGCGACAACATGGGATATTATGCTGCAGTTTATAACAGAGTCGGTTATTCTGACTTTGATTGGCGGCATACTGGGTATTCTGTTTGGCCTTGGGCTGGCAAACGGGATTGCCTTCGCAGCTGACAGACTGCAGTTTGGACAAATCACACCGCTGCTCAGTATTCAGGCTATTATCATTGCTGTGTCATTTTCAAGCGCAGTCGGTTTGTTTTTCGGTATTTATCCGGCAAGAAAAGCGGCAAGACTGGATCCGATTGACGCGTTGCGATATGAGTAATATGACTATTGACAAGAAATATTCAGCGCGTTACTATATCTATAAGACAAAGATAGTCAAAGTCAGTAATGTGTATTATTGACAAGCGAGAGGTGAGACTTTTGGCCCGAATTAGTGATTTAGTTGAAGAAATGATTAAACAGATGATTGATCAAAACAAGGGCGCTATAGAAATCACCCGCAGTGAGCTGGCCCAGCGTGTGAATTGTGTACCTTCACAGATCACGTATGTACTGGCGACCCGGTTCACAAATAACCAGGGGTATCTGGTTGAAAGCCGCAGAGGCGGAGGCGGCTGGATCCGCATAAAGCGGATTGATCTGACAGCGCCGGGAAAATATCTGATGCATACGCTCAATCATATCGGCGATCGTCTTTCGCAGCATCAGGCTGAAATTCTGATTCGTAATTTCATTGATTACGATATCATTAATGAACGGGATGCCAGACTGATAATGGCAGCTACAGCTGATCGGTCGCTGAATACGCTGCCGCCGGATCAGAAAGACGCCGCCAGAATGAATATCATGAAAAATATGCTGACAAGCCTGATTGTCCATTGAAGGAGAACCATATGCTGTGTGATAAATGCAAGAACAGAGAAGCCACGTACCATTTGAAACAAACACGTCAAGGGAAAGTCAGCGAACATCACCTGTGTGAGTACTGTGCCTACAAGCAAGGTCTGGAACAGCAGGCAATGGGTGCTTCCGGGGCATTGTCCGGTAAAAACGTCACCGGTATCGGCAATATATTTTATCCTGCAGGGGGTATTCCGGAATTTGGCCAGGCAGCAAACAAGAATATTGTCTGTGCGGAGTGCAAACAGACCTACCACGATTTCAGGCGAACAGGGTTGTTTGGCTGCAGCCATTGCTATCAGGCATTTTCCGAGCGCCTGGAACCGGTGTTTCGAAGGGTTCAGGGAAATGTAAGACATAAAGGCAGTCCTATGAAGGCTCGTTCGGAACAGGTGACGGAGCAGCCTGTGCAAAGTAAACTGCGGTCACTGAAAGCGCAGCTGAAAAGTCTGGTCAAGCAGGAAGCTTATGAAGAGGCGGCAAAAATCAGAGACCAGATTCGTGCGATTGAGAGCCAAGATAATCCGGAAGGGAGACAGCAGACATGACCTGGTATATAGATCAAGGCCCGGATAGTGATGTGATTATCAGCAGCAGAGTCCGGCTGGCCAGAAATCTTGAACACACGCCTTTCCCTCACCGGCTGGATCAGCAAACGTCAAAGGAAACAGCAGTGACGATCACGGATGCGTTTTTTGCAGATGATCAAAACAGGCGCAGTCAGTTTCTGGTTCTTGACCTGAATGAGTTAAGCGAAGAAGATCAGATGTCACTGGTGGAAAAGCGCCTGATCAGCGAAGATCTGACACATAAAAACAACTGGCATCGGGTCATCATCAGTCGGGATGAATCAATATCG
>SLHU01000317.1 GCA_007135995.1 Clostridiales bacterium
CAGTTTCTTTTGTGTCCCATAAGCAAAACCCGTCATGATGCTTGGCGGTGAAGCAGATATAACGCATGCCGGCATCAGCGGCAAGCTTGACCCATTCGTCGGGATGATAGTGGACAGGATTAAACTCTTTCATCAGTCTGCGGTAATCGTAACGGTCGAGACTGAGTCTTGCCCGTGCCTGTTCATGATAAGCGGTCAGCGCGTAAAGTCCCCAGTGGATAAACAGTCCGAATTGATTGGTTTGCTTTTGATTTGACATATAGCCTCCTTATGTCTTTGCTTCAGATGCCTTTTCATGATCGCTGCTGTTGTCTGATATTACCGGATCTTTCGGTGAAATATTTCAGTATCGATTTTAATCGCTTCATTGATTTTCGCTGCAGAGCTCTTCCGTTGTCAGTGCTCATCATATCAGCCAGAAGAAGGTCCGCCTGCAGTCATGCTCCTGTTCGCCTCGTAAAGTATGAATCAAAACGAAACAGCATGGGAGTAAACGCGTCTCAACAGCCTCTGAGTAGATTATACCAATTTCTGCAGGATCCTGCGCTTCTGATTGCCAGTGAAATATGCATGCAAAGCAAAACGGCTCTGTATTAGACGAATTGATTTCACATTTCATCTTGTTTGACAGGCGGTGTTATTTTCGATATGCTTATATTACTCTAAATATATAGGACATGAGGTGATTAGATGCCCAAGATGACTTTTAAAGCAAAAGCTAAAAGTGAAAATCCTATGAAATCAGTGATTGAGACCAGTCATTTTAAAATGATTGTCGATGAACCAGAAAGAATGGGAGGCACTGATGATGGTGCGACCCCGATGGAATACATGTTGGCTGCCCTGGCTGGCTGCCTGAATATTGTCGGACATTCCGTTGCGCAGGAACTTGGTATGAATCTGAAAGGTCTTGAGATTAATGTTGAAGGAGACCTGAACCCTGCAAGGTTCATGGGTCAGCCAACTGAAGACCGCACAGGCTATCAGGAAGTACGCGTGACACTCCATCCTGATACAGATGCGGATCAGGCAACGCTTGAACGGTGGCTTGCTTCATTAGAAGAAAGATGCCCTGTCAGTGATAATCTGGCAAATGAGACACCGTTAAAGCTTAGCCTTTCCTGATATTTGACACAAAATCGGCCAGTCGGTAGAATCGGTGATGAGATAATCCTTAAAAGCGGCCGAATCAAAGATGTTGACTTCGCGGGAACCTGGTCAGGCGCTGCCGCCGTTTATAGCAGCTTTTGTCCGGTGTCTTCCGTTAAAAGCACGTTTTGCTCCGGTACAGATAATGGACCGGAGCTTCATTTTGGCAAAATATAGTCTCTTTCGCACTGTATTTGGTTGTTCTGGTTTTTTTATTGGTAAGACTGATCAGGAGGGATATGCATGGAATACCGGACAGAAAAAGACTCCATGGGTGAAATGAAGGTGCCGGCTGACCGGTATTGGGGTGCTCAGACACAAAGAAGTCTTGAGAATTTTCGCATTGGTGATGAAGTCATGCCTCGTGAAATCACAAAAGCGTTTGGCATTCTGAAAAAAGCTTCAGCCATGGCTAACCACGCACTGGGCAAACTATCAGATGAGAAAAAGGATTTCATTATCCGGGCATGCGATGAAGTGATTGCCGGACAGCTCAACGAGCATTTCCCGCTGGTTGTCTGGCAGACCGGCAGCGGCACCCAGTCCAATATGAACGCCAATGAGGTGATAGCCGCCCGGGGCAATGAGATGGCCGGCCGCCAGCTGCTGCACCCGAATGATGATATCAATATGTCACAAAGTTCAAATGACACATTTCCAACAGCCATGCATATCGCTGCTGTCCTGGGTATAGAGGATCAATTAATACCGGTGCTTGATGTTTTTGCTGCCACACTTTCGCGACTGGAAAAAGAAAA
This sequence comes from Clostridiales bacterium, assembly GCA_007135995.1. Lineage (GTDB taxonomy): Bacteria > Bacillota > Clostridia > Saccharofermentanales > UBA5734 > SLHU01. Next base: position 1,908 of record SLHU01000317.1, read on the forward strand.
CGACGATGTTGTCAAAAGCGCCCGAACACATCTGCAGGACGCGACGCCAATTAAGTTTTCCCAGGAAATCAGCGGCTGGCGCAGCATGGTTGAGAAGGCTAAAACAATGCTCATGGATTCGCTCCCGGGTCTGAAAGAACTGGCACTGGGCGGAACGGCAGTTGGCACGGGGTTGAATGCGCCGGCTGGATTTGACCAGATAGCAGCGGATCAAGTCGGTGAACTGACAGGCAAAGCCTTTGTGACTGCTGAAAATAAATTTCATGCTCTGACTGCCAGAGACGAACTGGTATTTGCTCACGGCGCGCTGAAGGCGCTGGCAGCCAATATGATGAAAATAGCCAATGATATACGCTGGCTGGCCAGCGGTCCGCGCTGCGGCCTGGGTGAAATTCTAATTCCGGAAAACGAACCCGGCAGTTCGATTATGCCAGGCAAGGTGAACCCGACTCAGGCTGAGGCGATGACGATGGTTGCTGTGCAGGTGATGGCGAACGATGTGGCCGTTGGGATGGCCGCCTCACAGGGCAATTTTGAGCTCAATGTCTTTATGCCGGTCACCATTTACAATTTTCTCCAGTCCGTCAGGCTTCTGGCAGACGGCATACAGTCATTCAACGATAACTGTGCTGCCGGCATTAAAGCCAACCGCGGGAAAATGAAACATAACCTGCACAACTCGCTGATGCTGGTGACCGCGTTGAACCCTTATATTGGCTATGACAATGCCGCGAAAACAGTTAAAAAGGCTTATGAGGAGAATATTTCCCTGAAAGACGCCTGTGTGTCGCTGGGTTTTCTGACAGCTGAGAGATTCGATGCGGTTTTTAACCCCGAAGCAATGGTCTGACGAAGGTCTGCGATCCAACCATCATGCTATAATAAACAATCAGCATAATCAGAAATAACAAAGTAAGAAAATCGGGAGATTGTGTATGCATCGATATACCGCAGGCCTCATTGTTTATCAGAATCTGCTGCAGGACGAGCTGCTGCGTGATCTGTCCGCCATATTCAGCCGCCTTGAAAATGATGAAAGACGCCTGCAAGATGATCCTTCAACTTTAGATTCGATCATCTCTGAAGTTTATCGTCAGATTCATAAGCTGCTTGAGCTGGCGACTGTTTACGGATTTGATGGTAATTTATGGCAAAACTACCTGGCATGGCTGCTGGCGATGACAGAAAACCCCTTCAGTTTCGCCTGTGAGAAGCGTGGTTTTCGTGACGGCAGTGTGAATCAGCTGGTCCTGCACGACCTTCGGCTGATTCATGCTCTTTTCCATTACCGTTTTGAACCCGTTGAGCAAGCCTTGTCAATTAATTGCTTTTCACTTATCACGCATTACAGAGCGCTTGAAAAAGAACAGAAAAACTACAACTGGTTTGTCAGCAGCAAAGTCCGCGCGTTAAGCTGTCAACTTTCAGAAGCGGAGGATGAGCATCAGATGCTGCAGGTGCTGACCGCGTTTTATCAGGATCACGGCGCGGGCGTTCTGGGCCTGAACAAGGCATTCAGACTCAAGCAGGCCGCGTATCAGCCAGATGGTGATTTCGATCTGGAGCCCATCACCAATACCTTTGAGACAACGCTTGATGACCTGATCGGCTATGATTCTCAGAAGCAGCGGCTGATGGATAACACAGAAGCGTTTATATCTGGCAGGAAAGCAAATAATCTTTTGCTTCATGGTGAAAGCGGTACCGGAAAATCAACCTGCATGAAAGCTATTTTGAATATGTACCACAGTCGGGGCCTGCGGATGATCGAGATCTACAAACACCAGCTGAACGCTTTGTCCTGGCTGATCGCGAAGATCAAGAATCGCAACTACAAGTTTATCATCTACATGGATGATCTATCCTTTGAGGAATTTGAGACCGATTACAAATACCTGAAGGCCGTCATTGAAGGCGGCGTGGAAATGACACCGGATAATATTTTAATCTATGCTACCTCGAACCGCCGCCATCTGATTAAGGAAACCTGGACAGACAGAAATGATGCAGATCCGGATGATATTCATCACTCAGACACAAAAGAAGAAAAGATATCGCTGGTGAACCGTTTTGGTGTTACCATTTACTTCCCGCGGCCAGACCAGCAGGTGTACCTTGATATTGTCAGGGGGATCGCGCTGCAGCATCCGGAACTGGAGATGTCAGATGACGAGCTTTTGGAACAGGCTAAGCGCTGGGGCATGTGGCACGGCAATATTTCCGGCAGAAGAGCCAGGCAGTTTATTAACCATCTGCTCAGTCAGAAACAGGACGGTCAACAGCCGTCACATGACTGAAAACACAGGGCGCTTTGTCTCATATTATAAA